>JBHHWH010000020.1:0-33437 GCA_046756405.1 Acidimicrobiia bacterium
TCACTGCTACCGCCGTTGGCGAGGGCAAACACAAGAAGCAAACCGGAGGCCGGGGCCAGTTTGGCGTGGCCCACGTCCGCTTCTCCCCCCTTCCCCGCGGCACCGGATACGAATTCATCGACTCGGTCAAGGGCGGGGCCATACCGAAGGGTCTCATCCCCGCGGTGGATAAGGGGATCCGGGAGGCTCTCTCCCGTGGGGTCCTCGCCGGATATCCAGTGGTGGACATCTCCGCGGAGGTCTTCGATGGTAAGTACCACTCCGTTGACTCCGACGAACTCTCCTTCCACATGGCTGGGATCAACGCTCTCAAGGACGCCTCGGAGCAGATGCGTCCGGTCCTGTTAGAGCCGATCATGAAGGTGGTGGTCACCGTGCCCGAACAGTATTTGGGAGACGTCATGGGCGATATCAACGCCAAACGGGGTCGGGTGTTAGGCATGGAGGGAGAGGGCCAGCTTCGGCGGGTCGCAGCCGAGGTCCCGATGGCCGAGCTCCAGCAGTACGCCGCCGACCTCCGTTCATTGACCTCGGGACGGGGTACCTTCGAGGTTGAGTTCGACCACTACGAAGAGATGCCGCACAATGAGGCACAGCAGGTCATAGCTGCCGCCAAGGCCGAGGAGGATTGACCCTCCAGAAAGGACTTCGAAATGCCATCAGAAGCTGTCCTGAGATTCGGCGACAAGGAATTTTCCCTTCCTGTCTACGAGGGAACCGAGGGCGAGAAGGCCGTAGACATAGGGAAGCTCCGTTCCTCAACCGGACTAGTGGCCCTCGACCGCGGGTTCGCTAACACCGCCGAAGGTAAGTCCGCCATCACCTACATCAACGGTGAAGAGGGGATCCTGCGTTATCGGGGTTATCCCATCGAACAGCTCGCCGAGAACGCGACGTTCCTCGAGGTCGCCTACCTGCTCCAGTACGGGGAGCTGCCTACCAAGAGCGAACTGGAGGCCTACGAGGAGTCGATCCGTAACCACACCCTGCTCCGGGAGGACATGAAGTACCTATTCGAGGCGTTCCCCCACGAGGCCCATCCGATGCAGATCCTCGCCTCGGCGGTCTCCGCCATGGCCACCTACTACCCGGACGCTCTTGACCCCCTCGACGAGGAGGCCGTGGACATAAGCGCCCGGCGTCTCATTGCCAAGCTACCGACGATGATCGCCTGGTCCTACAAGTACCGGGTCCACCAGCCCTACGTCTACCCCGACAACACTCTGGACTACTCGTCCAACTTCCTGAAGATGATGTTCTCGGTGCCGGCGGCGGAGTACCGACCCGATCCGGCGGTCAGCAGGGCGCTGAATCTGTTGTTGATCCTCCACGCCGACCACGGACAGAACTGCTCCGCCTCGGCGGTGCGCCTCGTCGGCTCGGGGCACGCCAACATCTTCAGCTCCATTTCTGCTGGGATCCACGCCCTCTCCGGGCCGCTGCACGGTGGGGCCAACCAGGCCGTGTTGGAGATGCTCCAGGCCATGCACGACAGCGATGACGACCTTGACCGCTTCATCGCCCGGGCCAAGGACAAGAACGACCCCTTCCGCCTGATGGGTTTCGGTCACCGGCTCTACAAGAACTTCGACCCCAGGGCCCGCATCATCAAGCAGACCGCCGAGGAGGTCCTGATGACGCTCGGTGTGGACGACCCGCTGTTGGATCTGGCCAGGCGCCTCGAGGAGGTGGCCCTTTCCGACGAATACTTCGTAGAGCGGCGGCTGTACCCCAACGTGGACTTCTACTCCGGAATCATCTACCGGGCGATGGGCTTTCCCACCGACATGTTCACGGTGATATTCGCCTTGGGACGGCTCCCCGGCTGGATCGCCCAGTGGAGGGAACTGGCGACGGACCCAGATTCGAAGATCTTCAGGCCCCGTCAGCTCTACGTGGGATCCCCAGAACGCGAGTACGTCCCCATCGACGAACGCTAGAGCCCTCAGACAGTCGTCACGGCCTCTACGTAGGGGTCTCCGAGGAGTTCGCCGTTCACGGCATCTATAACCACGAGGGCTCTCTCGTCGGGGGGCTCGGTGGCCGAATACAACACCACCGACCAGACGGGTCGGGATCGCCAGCCGCGAAAACGTAGCGATGCAGCGGCGTGGCCGACGGGGAAGGGAACCGCCGAGGCCGCCCTGGAGAGAGCTTGAACCTCGTCGATGCCCAGAGACCAGGCGGAGAGGAACAGCCACCCGGCCAGGAGAAGCATGCCAGCCGCCACCGGCCAGCCTCCGTCCACCGTCGCCACGGTCATCGCCGCGGCAGCCACCATGACCCAGCCTGAGGTCCGGCGTCGAGCCGGATCGGGGAAGACGTACTCATCTGCCAGATTGGCATCCAGGTCCTCTTCGATGGCAACCGCCTCCGCCAGCTCACGGTCTATGTGAATGCCCTCCCGATCCACCTGAATCTCGTGGTGGTCGCTCATGAGGGGCGCCGCGCCATCTCGGTCAGGCGGTTGACGGCGTCGATGACGGGCACGCCCCGGGTGTCCCGGTCCTCGCCGTAGAAGCGGAGTCCCAAGGTGGAGTTGGCGACGTCGTCGTCACCGACGACGATCAAGGCTGGAACCTTGCGGGTGATCGCCCCCCGGATCTTTTCTCCCACCGTCTCGTGGGATTCGTCCACCTCTGCTCGGAGTTCTGCGTCGCGCAGCTTTCCGGCGACCAGTTCCGCGTACTCGTGATGTCGGTCGGCCACGGGAATTACCTCCACCTGAACCGGAGCCAGCCACATGGGGAAGGCACCGGCGTAGTGCTCCACCAGAACGCCCACGAACCTCTCTATCGATCCCGCCTTGGCACAGTGGATCATGTAGGGACGCTCGGCCACGTTCCCCGCGGCGGTGTAGGTGAGGTCGAACCGTTCCGGGAGGGTGAAGTCGAGCTGGATCGTCGACATCTGCCAGCGACGGCCGATCGCATCCTTGATGTGGATGTCGATCTTGGGGCCGTAGAAAGCTCCTTCGCCTTCCGCCACGGTGAAGTTCAGTCCGGCGGCCTCGAGAGCTTCGGCCAGGTGCTTTTGGCTCAGTTCCCAGCGGCTCTGTTCACCTACCGATTTTTCTGGCTGGGTGCTCAGCTCGGCCTCGAACTCGGTGAAGCCGAAGTCCCTTAGCCACTGGAGAACAAAGTCGAGGTGGAGTTTCAGCTCGGAGGCGAGTTGGTCTTCGGTGCAGAAGACGTGGGAGTCGTCCTGGGTGAACCCCCGGGCCCGCAACAGTCCGTGTACCACCCCCGACTTCTCGTAGCGGTACACACCCCCCAGTTCGGAGAGACGCAGCGGCAGGTCCCGGTAGGAGCGACCTCGCCCTTTGTAGATGAGGACGTGGAACGGACAGTTCATCGGTTTGACCCGATACTCCTGGTCGTTGTCCAACTTCATCCCGGGATACATGTTCTCGGCGTAGTAGTCGAGGTGCCCCGAAACCTTCCACAGCTCCGCCTTGGCCACATGGGGGCTGAACACGAAGTCGAAGCCGAAACGGTTGTGCAGCTCCCGGCTGTGGTCTTCGATCACCTTCCGCAGCATGCCCCCTCGGGGGTGCCACACCGCCAACCCCGAGCCCAGCTCCCTGGGGAAGCTGAACAGGTCCAGTTCGGGTCCCAGGCGCCGGTGGTCCCGCTTCTCCGCCTCTTCCAGACGGTGGAGATAGGCGTCGAGTTCCTTGCGGGAGGGCCAGGCGGTTCCGTAGATGCGTTGGAGCTGTTCCCGGTTCTCGTCCCCACGCCAGTAGGCGCCCGACGCCTTGAACAGCTTGAAGGCGGGGATCCGGCCGGTGGAGGGAAGATGAGGACCCCGGCAGAGGTCGATGAAGCCGTCGTTGCGATAGGCGGAGACGGCGTCGCCACCTTCCACTTCGCTGGGGTCGACGTTTTCGATGATCTCGACTTTGAACTTGTGGCCGGCGAATACCCGCAGGGCCTCTTCACGACTCATCTCCACCCTGACGAAGGGCTGGTCCTCGGAGATGATCTCCTGCATCCGGGTCTCGATCCGCTCCAGGTCCCCAGGGGTGAAAGGATGTTCGACCTCGAAGTCGTAGTAGAAGCCGTCTTCGATGGGAGGCCCTATGGCGAAGGTCGCTCCGGGGAAGAGGTCGAGGACCGCCTGGGCGAGCACATGGGCTGTGGAGTGGCGGAGGATGTGTAGGCCTTCGCGGCTGGAGAGCGTCACGATCTCGATATCTCCCCCAGCGGGTAGGGGCCGGTCTAGGTCATATAGGACCCCGTTGAGCCTGTAGGCGATGGCGGCGCGGGCGAGACCGGGACCAATCCCTTCGGCCACCTGACGTCCGGTTACGCCCTCGGGATGGGTCACCACTGTCCCGTCGGGAAGATGAAGCTCTAGAGACACGCTCAACTCTCGCTAGCCTGAGGCGGGAGAGTAACCCGTTGACGGTTTCTATTCCCCGTCATTACGACAGGAGAGGGGCCCTTACAAGATGGATGCAGCCGAACTCGTAGAGAGCCTGTTCCCCAACGCCAAGATCAGGGAGCTGGCCGCAGGTGCCAATCGTGTCTTCCGGGTTATCGAAGGCGAAGGTGATCCGGCCACCGTGGACACGGCCATCGTCAAGGTCTATCCGATGGCGTCGCGGGAACGTCGTGAACGTAGAGCCCTAGAGGCCCTGGCCGGCATCGAGGGTGTCCCCCAGATACGGAACCACGGCCTGGAGAACGAGACCGCCTGGATACGGATGAGCGACGGTGGAGCCTGGAACTTGGCCACCCTCCCCAAGAATACCCAGGTCATCGAAGCGGCTGGCACCACCCTGCGGAGGATCCACACCTCCAAGGCAGAGATCACGAACCTCTCTGTCGGAATCGACAGCGACTACGTCCTCAGCCACTACCGCTCGACGATTCAACGGTTGGGGCGGTTTCGTCGCCGATTCGGCATGGACCAGGCCGTGCTCGACCGGGCCCTCGACATCGAGCCGCCCCTGGCCAGTGAGCCGGTCCCGATCCACACCCGGCCGGTGCCCTCCAAATTCATCGTCGACGACGATGGGAAAGTGACCCTGGTCGATTGGGAGTGGGCGACCTTGGGTCCGCCTGAGTGGGATCTCACGTTGGCGGTGTGGCAGCTTGCCAACATCCACGGCGAAGATGCCTCGGCTGCCTTCAGGGAGGGATATGGGGATGAGCTACCCGAGAGCCGGTACCGCTCCTGGGTCGCGTACCACTCGGCGATGATGATGCTCGATGCCGCCGAAGTCCGGGACGGTCGCCTCGGGGATCTCCAGTACCTGGTCGACGACCTCAGCGCTGCCGTCCTCGGAGCCTGAACCACCTCTCAAATCCACCGAAATCGAAACTTCGGGACTTAGCCTCTGCTTGCTTTGAGGCAAGGAGGACAGACATGATCGAAGCGCTCGTGGCCGTCACCGCCACCACCGGTCTGTTCGCTCTCGCCAAGGGGATCAGGGGCAACCAGACGTTTCGGGCTAGTGACCGCCTGCGGGCAGACCCTTGGAACGAGTTAGGCGACGACCTGCCGTGTCCGTGGTGCTACGCGCCGACCCTCGAGACCGACACCCACTGCCGGGGGTGCGGCCGCAGCTTCGGCTGAGCATCCACATATCCAGCCCCCACCACGCCCTATCGTTGAGGTTGTGAGCAGGGTAGGACTGGTCCTCGGTGGCGGTGGCGTGACCGGCGCCGCCTACGAGATAGCGGCCCTCATGGCCATCGAGAAAGCCACCGGGTGGAATCCCGACAAGGCTGAGGTTGTGGTGGGCACTTCTTCGGGCGCCTTCGTCACAGCCCTGGTTCGCCACGATGCCCTGAATCTCGACTCGTTGGTCCAACGCGGCGACGATCGCCAGGCCGTCGCCGATCGGATCAGGGCCCATGTGTACGCCAAGGGTCCTCGGGTAGGGCTGAGGCGCTGGATCCGGCACGGCCTGGCCCCCGGCCTTCTCCGCCCCGGCCTGACCCTCTTCCTGGGTTCCCCGGCTCCCTACCACGCCCTGGGCATAGCCGAATGGGTTAGCACCCACATCGGGCCCGAGGCGGCTACTAGATGGCCGGTCAAGCCCACAGCCATCGTCGCCCACGATCTCGAAGCGAAGGCTCGCACCGCCTTCGGCACTGCCGGGGCACCCGATGCGGGCATCTCCGACGCCGTAGCGGCCTCTTCGGCAGTTCCTCTCATCTTCCGCCCCTACGCCATCGAATCCCGCCTCTACGTAGACGGAGGAGTCTCCTCGGGAACGCATGCCGATCTCGTCCTAGGGGCCCCACGTCCCCTGGATCTTCTGTTGGTGATCGCTCCTCTGGCTTCCGAGGTATCCCGAAAGAGAGCCCGACTCCACGAAAGGGTCCTGGATCGGGTGGGGACCCGGTCCCTCGACGCCGAGCTGAGGCTCGTCGAGGAGGCCTGGCCAAGCTGTGACATCGTGGTCCTGACTCCTTCGCCGTCGGTCCAGAACGCCTCCCGACCGAACCCCATGGACCCGAATCGAGCCGTCGCCACCTTCATGCGGACCCTCATCACGATGAAGAGAACCCTTGCCCGGCGCGACATCTGGGGTCCCCTCGCCGAGCATCTCCGCGTCTCCTCGGAGAGGGCCGTCAGGGAGTGACCAGATCCTCCCGGTCAGAAGCCAAATGCACCACGACATAGACGGCGAGCGCCCCGACGACCCCGGCGCCCACCACCACCGTCCAGTCGGATCCGGGCGCCCCCAGCCCGGCACCGGCGACGCCGTCTGGCCAGGGCCAGAGGATCCGAAGCGACCCGCCCATGAGCCCCACCAGGGCTGCCACCACAATGTCGTGATGGTGGGTTAGGGCCCAATCGAGCAACTGTGAGAACAGAGCCAGGCCCACCGCCGCTCCCGCAGCGAAGACACCAAGTGCTAGCGCGTTTCGGCTGGTGACTGCCCCGAGCACCGGCGCGTACATCCCCACCAGGACCAGGATCAACGACCCCGAGATCCCGGGAAGGATCATGGCGCAAATCGCGAGGGCCCCGGCTCCGAAGAAGACCAACAGGGTGGGATTGGATACCGCAGCTCCACCTCCCGCTCCCAGCAGAAGGAAGGTGGCAAGAGCTACTCCGAGGGCGATAGAAACGTGGGCCGGTCTTGGCTTGCGTAGACGATGCCAGGCAATCGAAAGTGACATGACGACTAATCCGAAGAACAGCCCGGCTACCAGGGTCGGATTGGCTTGCAACTGATGCTCCAAGAATGAGGCCAGCAGCCCAACGGCAACCAGGATGCCACCCAGAAGTGGGAGAAGGAAACCCCACTCCACAGCGCCAAAGTGCCGCCTGAAACCCTCCCAGTCCCTGCGGAGAATCGCCCCCAACGCCGAACTCCCCTCACGGATCGAGTGCACCAAACGTTCGTATATCCCGAGAACGAGGGCGATTGTCCCACCGGATACCCCGGGGACCAGATCGGCGGTGCCCATCAGGAAGCCGCTGACCACGGTACGGACAAACTGGGCGAGCATCCGAGGAGTATGGCCCTGGCCGGGCCTGGACCCAAGGATCAGGCCACACTCCCCGGGTCGACGTTTCCTCCGGAGATCACCGCCACGACGTTCTCTCCCCAAGCAGGTGCGAAGGCATCCATCCTGAGGGCAGCTACGGTCACCGCGGCGGCAGGCTCGGCGACAATGCGAGCCTCCTCCCACAGCCAGCGCTGGGCCGCCGTGATGTCGGCGTCTTCCACTAGCACCGAATCTGCGATCCACTCCCTGGCCTGCCAAGCGTGGTGGCCGATGCTGCGGGCTCCCAAAGAAGAGGCGGCGACTCCTGAGACCTCCACGTCCACGGGATGGCCTGCTGTCAGGGCGGCGTGGAAGGAGCGGCAGCCCCGAGACTCAACCCCCACTACCGAGACGTCGCCTCGAAACCAACTGGCGATCCCGGCGATGAGTCCGCCCCCGCCCACTGCAACCACGACCGTGTCTACACCCGGTCGCTGCCCTGAGACCTCGAGGCCCAGGGTGCCCTGACCGGCGACCACTTCGGGGTCGTCGTAGGCGTGGGCCTCGAAGGCGCCGGTCCTCGATGCCCATTCTCGGGATGCTTCCAGAGCGTGGTCGTAGTAGCCGGCCACCACCCTCACCTCCGCTCCCTCCTCCCTGATCCGGGCGATCTTCGCCGCCGGCGAGGTTTCGGGTACGAACACGGTGACAGCCAGCTCCAGCCCCGATCCGGCCCGGGCCACCGCCAGGGCGAAGTTGCCTCCCGAGGCGGCCACCACCTCGGTCCCCGGCTCCAGAGTGGTGAGAAGCGAAAAGGCCCCACGCACCTTGAACGACCCCGTGGGCTGGAGGTTGTCCAGCTTGAGCGACAGTGACCACCCCGAGTTGAACACGTCTCCCAGATCCAGAATGGGGGTGGTGCGAACATGGCCCTTGATGCGCGAGGCGGCGGCTTCTATCCGGTCGCGACCCACTCCAACACTCACTTGAGACCTACTGAGACTTCGACCGCCTCGCCGATCGCCAGGCCCTCCCGATCCCGGATTGCTCTTTTGATCGGCAACAGGAACGATCCCGAAGCCTTATCCGGGAACAGCGAAGTCTGCCACCTGCTCTCCCCTAGCTCCACCTCCACCTTGATCGTTCCGAACCCTCCGGGCGCTGGAAAGCGCTCCCGTATCCGGTCGGCGGCATCGACGGGAAGGGTGACGAACACCCAGGGTGCTTCTCCCTGATACTCCCAGAGAGGGCCCGAGAAGTGGACGACCAGCTCCATGATCCCTGACACGGTACGGCACGCTAGTGGTGGCAGGATCGAAACCCTGGAAGGGAGTGGGCGGTACTGGACTTGAACCAGTGACCTCTCGCGTGTGAGGCGAGCGCTCTAGCCAGGCTGAGCTAACCGCCCTGGAGGGCGAAGGTTACCCAGCCTGCGGAGCCAAGTCACCCCCACAGGGGTTGTGCCCTGCCACAATTCCTGATCCCATGAGCCTCCCCGACCTCGGCCCCTATCCCGAAGCTGAGGGATACGACTGCGCCCTTCACCTCGATGAAGCCGACCCGCTGAGCGCCTACCGGAGTCGGTTCACTCACCCTGAGCCAGGCCTGATCTACCTCGACGGCAACTCTCTGGGGATGCTGCCGGCAGAGACGGTCAGGATCGTACGAGACGTCACCGAGCGACAGTGGGGAGAGCGGCTCATCCGTTCCTGGAACGAAGGTTGGTGGAACCTCCAAGTCGACCTAGGCGACCTCCTCGCCCCCCTCCTCGGCGCATCCCCAGGCGAGGTGATCATCTCCGACTCGACCTCGGTCAACCTCTACAAGCTGGCCATGGCGGCTCTGGCGTCCCAGCAGGGCAGGACAAAGGTCGTCACCGACGACCTCAACTTCCCCACCGACGTGTACGTTCTCCGTGGTGTGACCGAGGCCCGGGGAGCTCGACTCGAAGTCGTTTCCTCCGACGGTGTTCACGGTCCGGTGGAGGGACTGACGAAGGCCATCGACTCCGATACCGCCCTGGTGGCCCTGTCCCATACCACCTTCAAGTCGGGGTACATCTACGACATGGGCCAGATCACCCGGATGGCCCATGATGCGGGGGCGCTGGTCCTCTGGGATTGCAGCCACTCGGTGGGTGCTATGGCCATCGACCTCCGAGCTGCTGGCGCGGACCTCGCCGTGGGCTGCACCTACAAGTACCTGAATGGCGGACCGGGATCCCCGGCCTTTCTCTACGTCCGGCGCGATCTCCAGGATCGTCTGCACAACCCCATCTCAGCCTGGTGGGGTCACGCCGACCCCTTCGCCTTCGACCTCACCTTCGAACCGGTGTCGGGGATTCGCCGCTTCCATACCGGAACGATGCCCATCCTCTCCCTCGCCGCC
Organism: Acidimicrobiia bacterium; assembly: GCA_046756405.1. Classification (GTDB taxonomy): domain Bacteria; phylum Actinomycetota; class Acidimicrobiia; order Spongiisociales; family ZC4RG35; genus JBHHWH01. The sequence goes on from JBHHWH010000020.1 coordinate 9,843, forward strand.
GCTGAGGCCGGCATCCGAGGAGTGAGCGAAGCCGGGATCGAGGCCCTTCGCGCCAAGTCCATACGGATGGGCGAGTTCTTCGTCGAGCAATGGCAGAAACACCTGGCCCGGCATGGGTTCCGGCTTCGGTCACCTAGCAACTCGACCCAGCGCGGCTCCCACGTTGCCCTCGGCCACGACGACGCTTGGACTGTCACCAACGCTCTGATCGACCAGGCCAAGGTGGTGGTTGACTTCCGCACTCCCGACAGCGTTCGCTTCGGCTTCTCAGCCCTCTACAACTCGTTTGCCGAGATCCACACCGCGGTGCAAAGGCTGGTCCTTCTCGCCGAGAAGGGCTACGCCCCGAGTCCCCACACCCGGCCCATCGTCACCTGAGGGAACGGACCTACAATCGGGCCGGTTGAGACGTTCCCAGTTCGAGAGGGTGGTGGACCAGGTCCTCGAAGAGCTTCCCAGCTGGGTGGTGGACAAGATCGACAATCTGGTCGTTGTGGTCGAAGAGCACCCACCTCCGGGCAACGAGCATCTACTCGGCATCTACGAAGGCGTCGCCCTCTCCGAGCGGGCCGACTATTCGGGTGCTCTCCCCGATCGCATCGTCATATACCGGCGCCCCCACTTGGAGCTGGGGCTCGACGATGTCCAGCTACGGGGGGAGATCCGCCGTACTGTCCTCCACGAAATAGCCCACCATCTGGGCATCGACGACGCTCGGCTGGCCGAGTTGGGCTGGGATTAGCCGCGCCGGCGGGTTTGGGGAATGCCAGCCTTCTTCAGCACAGCTGCGGGCACCCCCGCCTGGCGCCATGCGGTGTAGGTGATACCTTTGCGCTCGGAGTACGACTTAGCGTGCTCTATGAAACCAGCCTCGAGTTCCTCGAGGTTACCGCCATCCTGCAGACTGGCGAGGCGGGCTTCCACATCGAGCTTTTCCTGGCGAAGTCCAACCTCTTCCAGCGGATCAGTTGAAGCCGCGATTTTTTCGTCGAGGCGGGCCAACTTGGCCTCGAGGCTTTCCCGGGTTACCCGGCGGCCCGGTTTTCTCTGTTTGAGGGCCTTCAGGTAGGCCTTGATGGCGCGCGATTCGGCGCGTCCCTTTGCCAGGGCTTCTTTGTGTTCTGCTGACATTGGCATGCCGTTACCTCCTCCCCCCGCTCGTCTTATACAGCACAATACTTCCGATTGGTAAGAGGCCACAACCCGAATTTGTCCGGAGTTAGGCAGCGTCTCCTATGGGAAAGGCCCCCGGTGTCCACTCACTGATACGGAAGCGATGGGCCTCAGCCACGGCTTTGGCCAGAACCGGGTGGTCAATTCGCTGCGCTGCCTCGGCCACTTTCGCCGGTCGCGCCCCTACTGCTACCGGCCGGCCTTCGGAGAGGTCGCAGACCTCCTTGGCCCGTGCCGAGAGGGCTTGGGTTCCGACGACCCGGGCCAGGTCGATGATCGCTTGTTTGTCCATGCCGACCAGCGGCCGCAGGATCGGCACTGTAGCCGCGGCATCGATGGCGCTCAGGTGGGTGAGAGTCTGGGAACTCACCTGACCGAGGGAGTCGCCTGTGGCGATGGCAGCTACACCCTCGCTGACCGCGAGTTCCGAAGCGGCCGTCGCCATCAGGGACTTGAGGGCGATCTGGCGCATCCTCGGCTCCACCTCGGAGCGAAGAGCGTCCTTTACCGGCTGGAAGTCCACCAGGTAGACCAGCGGGTCGGTGCCATGACCCCATAGATCCACCAGAGTCTCGGCGACGGCGATGGCATGGTCTGCCTGGGCGCAATCGAGGCCGAAGTGGACAAAATGGACCGGACAGCCCCGGGACATCAGCATCCAGGCAGCTACCACCGAGTCGAAGCCCCCGGAGATCAGGCACAGTACTGGTTCCTGGCTACCCAGAGGGAGCCCGCCGGGGCCCTCAAGCCTCTCTGTAGCGATGAACGTGTTCTTGTCGTCAACCCTGACACTGATCAGGTGGTCCGGATTTTCCAGGTCGACCCGGTTCCTAGGGTGATCGAGGGCAGCACCGATCACTCGCTCTGCCTGCTGGCTGTTCCAGGCTTGCTCGCCTCGCCGTCGCACCCGAACCGCATAGGTTCCCTCCGCCGCCCTCTCACCCCATACCTCGACTACACGGGCGGCAATCTCGGCCAGGTCTCCGCTGGGAACCTCCACTCCCACCTCGACCAGGGAGACCCCGAACACTCGAGCCCCCGCCTCCAGGTCGGAGCTGCCCAAAGGCCCTTCGAAGACGATGCGGTTCCCTTGGGTACGGCGGAGAGCCGAAACGTCGACGCCGGTGGCGGCGGCGAGGTTACGCCGAAGAAGACTGACGAAACGCCTCTGGGTGCGCTTCGACTTGAGATAGACCTCACCCGACAGGGTGAAGGAGACGCTGGAATTGTTCACTGCTCCACCTCGGGTTTAGGGGCGGCTCCGAGGGGCCGCAACGACAACAGTATCGCCCCGGGTCCCAACGATCGGGCGTTCGTGGGCCCTGTTGGACTTGAACCAACGACCTCTTCCGTGTCGGGGAAGCGCTCTAGCCTGACTGAGCTAAGGGCCCTCGAGGCGACGACCGGAATCGAACCGGTGTGACGGGTTTTGCAGACCCGCGCCTAACCACTCGGCCACGTCGCCGCACCAGCCGCTCCGACCGTCTCGAGCGGAAGACGGGGCTCGAACCCGCGACCTCAACCTTGGCAAGGTTGCGCTCTACCAGCTGAGCTACTTCCGCGGTCGAACCGGCATTTTAGTCCGGGTCCAACGGCAACCAAAAGGGTCAGGATCCCGAGGACCCGAAACCCGACGACCCCCGCTGGGTCTCGTCGAGGGTCTCGACCTCGACCCACTGGACCTCCGGAATGGGAAGGATCGCAAGCTGGGCAATCCGCTCTCCCCTTTCGAAGCTCACCGCTTCCTCCCCGTGGTTGATGACGATCACCTTGATCTCTCCCCGGTAACCGGAGTCGATGAGCCCTGGCGAGTTGACCAGGCCGACACCGCTGCGGAGGGCGTGGCCGCTTCTGGGGATAACGATCGCGGCGTACCCCTCGGGCAAGGCTATGGCGAGACCTGTGGGTACAGCGGCCCTCTCCCCCGGCTGAAGGGCGAGACTGACCCGGGAGTGAAGATCAACGGCCGCGTCGCCGATATACGCGGAGACAGGAACCGGCAGTTCCGGATCGAGCCTTGTGAAGCTAACCTTTATGGAGTCGTGGGGCATCGGGCGGATGACCACAGGACTGTAAGCGAGAGACCCGATGACTGCGACAATTCCCCCCTCTCCCGGCACCAGACGGCGGTCGCGTGTCCGCATAACCTCGATGGAGACCCTCGGCTTCTTCGAGGTACCAGAGGCCGTTCCCACCTGGTCGACCTCCGTCGCCGCGGTGTCGGCGCAGCTCCCAGAGTCGGAGGCTCCCCAGCGGTCCACCAGGGATGACTTCCTCACCAGTTGGGAACCGGCCGAGCCTCGCGCCCTGGGAAAACGGGTGCGCTGGGGTCTGGCCCTCACCCTGACCCTCCTCGTCGCCAGTCTCTCCTCCCTTGCCCTGTGGCTGTACCGCCAACCGGAGGCCGAAGCAGCCCAGGCCTTGACCCGGGTCCAGGATGCAGCCAGCCGTCTCGATCAGGAATTGATGGCCCTCGACGATATGAACGCCTCGCTGCTTGCTCCCGACCAGGACCTAACTCAGGCCACAGCAGTCCTCCTCACCGTCGATGAGCTGGCACGATCCCTCTTCGAGTCGTCGGTGGAGCTATCCCCCGCCCAGGCGGAGCTGAAGGTGCGGGCAGCGGACGCCGCCAGCCAAGCTCTAGAGGCGGCCCGCCAGCTCGACGACCTCCTCGCCTATCACGCCGCGATGGCCTCCGTTCTGGTGGCACCCTCCATGGAAACGGACCCGGAGCTGATCACCCTGGAAGAAGCAGCGAGACTCTTCGGGGAGTGGAGGGCCGGCTTCGACCGGATCCGTACCAATCTGCCCGACGGGGTTCTGCCTGAGGTGACCGCCGAGTTGAACCTGATATCGGCCGAGTTGGAGACCATCCAGCGGCAATATCTCGACGCGCTTCGATCGGGGACCATGGCCACCGAGCCGCAACAGACCCTCTCCCTCCGTCTTGTCGAGGCGAGCCAGATCCTCGGGGAGTCCCTGGGCGTCAGCCGGGCTGCTATCGCGGAACGGATCGAACGCGCCAGGTCGGCCCTGGCCCCGCTAGTCGGCTGACTCCAGTTCGGCGAGTTCCCGCTCGAAATCGGCAACGTCCTGGAAGTCCTTGTACACCGAGGCGAAGCGCAGGTAGGCCACTTCATCGAGCTGCTTGAGGCGAGCCAGCACCTCCCGGCCTATCTGCTCCGAGCTGACCTGGGACCCTTGACCGCGCAAGGTTTCCTCTACCTCCTCCACCAGCGTCTCCACTGCAGAACCGGAGACGGGACGATCGGCCAGGGCGGCCGACAGCCCCGAGGCAAGCTTCGTCCCGGAGAAGGCCTCCAGGCGCCCGTTGCGCTTGCGGACAACGAGTTGGGGTTCCGGCCGCTCGTAGGTGGTGAACCGATGCTGGCAGGCCTCGCACTGACGGCGGCGGCGGATAGATTGACCGCCTTCGGCCGGCCTACTGTCGACCACCCGGGTGTCGGGAGCGCCACAGGAAGGGCAGAGCATCGCCCCAGCGTAGACCCGCCGGCAGGTCACCGCTGCGGAACCAGCAGCACCTGGCCTGGATAGATGGTGCTGGAGTCCAGCCCGTTGGCCTGGCGAATGTCGTGGACGATACGGCGCAAGTCGTCCCCGGGCCCGGACACTTCCATAGCGATTGCCCACAGGGTGTCACCGGGCTCCACCACATGCTCCACGGTGGGCGCAGCGGGACCTTCCGCATCAGCGGCCCCTCCGATCAGAAGGAAGACGGTGCTGACGGCGGCCATGAGGACGGCCAGTCGGACGGATAGCTGTCGGCTTGCCATCGGCTGTTGTCTCCCTTCTGATCGGGCCCGTATCCAACACACGTTCTCAGCGAACGTGTGTTCGCACAACTTTACCGAACAACCGTTCGATGTCAAGGAGAGCCGTGGCACAGGGGTCAGAAGCACCGATATCGTTCGGCGGCAACCAACAAAGAGAGAACCCCCATCGACCCTCGCTCTGGATCCTGCATCTTCTGCGCCATCGTGGATGGCGGGGCACCTGCCAGCTTTGTTCACCGAGACGAGCTGGTCGATGCCTTCTTGGACATCAACCCTGTCAACCCCGGCCACCTGCTCGTCGTCCCCAAGGCGCACTACGTCACCCTCTCCGACATCGACCCCACCACCGCGGCCCGGATGTTCGTCGTCGCCCAGCGTCTCGCCGCAGCGTTGCGTAACAGCCAGCTCCGGTGTGAGGGGATAAACCTCTTCTACGCCGATGGTGCCGTCGCCGGCCAGGAAGTGTTCCATGCCCACCTCCATGTGCTCCCCCGCCACCGCGGCGACGGCTTCGGGCTCCGCATTGATTACGACCCCGCGCCCTCCCGAACTGCATTGGACGCCGTAGCTGCCTCGATCCGAGCCGCGCTGAGCTGAGTCAGAAAAAAGTGCGAACAGATGTTTGGTTCTGTTACGCCTGCGCGTTAACCTCTAGAACATAAGTTCGAGGAGAAGTCTTCGAGGAGGAGTCAGGTGCTCACAGAACGTCAACAACAAGTCCTGGATTACATACGGGCCACCGTGATCGCCCGGGGGTACCCGCCGTCGGTGCGGGAGATCGGTGAGGCCGTCGGCCTTCGCTCCCCGTCGACGGTGCACAGCCATCTCAACTCATTGGTGAAGGCGGGGGTTCTCAAGAGGGACCCCACCAAACCCCGTGCAATCATGATCGTCGACGACGCCCTTGACACCGTCGACCCACGCCGAATCCGTCAGGTCCCCCTGCTCGGCCGCATAGCTGCGGGCACGCCGATCCTGGCCGCCGAGCATGTCGAGGAGACCCTGCCGCTGCCGGTGGAGCTGGTGGGCGACGGTCCCGTCTTTCTCCTCGAGGTGAAGGGTGATTCGATGATCGACGCCGGTATCCACGAAGGCGACCTAGTGGCCGTACGCAGTCAGCCGGATGCCACCGACGGAGACATCGTTGCCGCACTGATCGACGGTGAAGAGGCAACCGTGAAGCGGCTCCGCCGTCGTGACGGCAAAGTCATCCTCGAATCGGAGAACCGGGCCTACGAGCCGATGGTGTTCACTGAAGGAGTGGAGATCCTCGGCAGAGTGGTCAGCGTCCTACGACGCTACCCCTGAACACATACTCGGCCGGGCCGCTCAGCCAGGCAGTGTCTGCTTCGAGGCGGACGATGCCGACACCCCCCGGTACCCGCACCGTGACCTCCTCCGCCGGAGGCTGAGCGGCGGCCGCGGCAGCGACCATGCCCGTGCCGCAGGCCATGGTCTCCCCCACCCCACGCTCCCATACCCGCATCGTGAGGACACCGTCGCCGACGGCCACAAACTCCACGTTGATCCCCTCGGGGAACTCCCTCTGAAGCGATTCTCCGATCCCGTCCACGTCGGCCTCCCACGGGTCCTCGACGAGGATGACCGCGTGGGGGTTCCCCACGTTCACGAGCTGTAGCTGCAACCCGTCGACTGAGCGCCGGCCCTCCAACCGGGGCGACCCCAGTTCGACCTCCACCTCTCCTTCGTGGACTCTGACCCTCCGCGGCCCGACGGGCGTCAGCACGTCGAACTCGGAGTCGGAGACCCAGCGCCGATCGAAGGCATAGCGAGCCACACAGCGAAGCCCGTTGCCACACATCTCGGCCGGACTCCCATCGGCGTTCCAGTAGCCCATCCGTACCTGATCTCCCGGCGTGACCAACAGCAGCCCGTCGGCTCCGATGCCGAAACGCCGGTCGCAGAGCCAGGACACCGCGTCGGCGCTCATCTCCCGGGGGCCGTCGATAACAACGAAGTCGTTTCCCAGGCCCTGCATCTTGGTGAAGGTCAAGTCTCTCACATCAGCACATCCAGGGCCCGATCAACCCTCGTCTCCAGGTCATCAGACCAGGGTATCCACCGGATCCTCGGATCGCGCTGGAACCAAGTTCGCTGCTTCTTGGCGAGACGCCGCGTGTTGCGGACTAGCTGGGAGAAGGCCTCCTCCTCGCTGAGGTCGCCGCGGAGAAAAGCCAGCATCTCCCGGTATCCGACAGCGGTTCGTGCCGTCCGTCCCATCCGACCTTGAAGGCGGCGAACCTCGCCCACCAGACCCCCAGACCGCATCCGCCGCGTCCGTAGCTCGATGCGCTGCTCCAGGAGGTTGCCTGGATCCACCCCCACGGCGGTGAACTCCACCTCGGAGACGTAACGCCTCAGGTCTTCTGCCTCCGCCTTGGTGGCACGGGCGCTCGGCGTCTCCCCGGTCAGGCGGTAGATCTCCACTGCCCGGATCACCCGTCTGGGATTGGAGAGGTCCACATGGGCCCCGGCTTCGGGATCCACCGAGGTCAGCTCAGCCACCATCTCCCCCAACGGGATCTCCTCGAGCTCCCGCCTCAGCTCCGGGTCCGTAGGAGCGAAGCTCATCGGGTCCACCAGGGCCCGAAAGTGAAGACCTGACCCACCCACGATCACGATGGGAACGGTGGCCGCCTTCAGGATCCCCCGTCCACGACGGCGGAACTCCGCCACGGAGAACTCCTCTTCCGGGTCGACTACGTCAATCATGTGGTGGGGCACCCCCCGCCGTTCGACCAGGGTGGGTTTGGCGGTGCCTATGTCCATGCCCCGGTAGACCATGACCGAATCCACCGAAAGCACCTCACCCCCTATGCGTCGAGCTAACTCGATGGCCATCTCCGTCTTGCCCGCCGCCGTGGGGCCGACGATGGCGAGGACTCTGCTCAGACCACTCTCCCCGCGAGGTGATGAGGCGCTGCCGACGTGATCTCGACGTCGAGGAACGTGCCCGCAGGAACCTCACCTGCAATATGGACCACCTTCCCGGTGCGGGTCCGGGTGGTGGCCACCTCTGGATTCTTACGGGAGGGCCCTTCGCTGAGGACCTCGACGCGACGATCCACCATCTCCTGGTTCCGCTCCAGCGAGATCCTTGTCTGAAGTTCCACCAGCCTCTGGAACCGCTCCTGGACCGTCTCCTCGGGGACGAAGCTGTCGTTCATCTCCGCGGCTCGGGTGCCGGGGCGTGGAGAGAAGATGAACATGAACGCCTGGTCGAAACGGGACTCCTCGACGACTTCCAGCGTCTGTTCGAAGTCGTCTTCGGCCTCGCCGGGGAACCCGACAATGATATCTGTGGAGACCGCCAGGCCGGGAATGATCTCCCGTGCCATGGCCAGCCTCTCTGAGTATTTACGCCGGTTGTAGCCGCGGTGCATGGCGGCGAGGATGCGATCGGAGCCCGACTGAAGGGGAAAGTGGAGCTGCTCACATACGGCTTCCGTCTCGGCCATGGCCTGGGCCACGTCCTCCCGGAAGTCGTTGGGATGGGGGCTGGTGAACCTGACCCGACGAATCCCCTCCACGGCTCCTACCCTACGGAGGAGGTCGGCAAAGATCGGTCGGCGGCGCCCGTCGACGGCCAGGTCACGGCCATAGGTGTCCACGTTCTGGCCGAGAAGGGTGACCTCGACCACTCCATCGGCGGCGAGACGCTCTACTTCCCGAACGATGTCGCCCGGACGGCGGCTCACCTCCATGCCGCGGACAGAGGGAACGATGCAAAAAGTGCAGGTGTTGTTGCACCCCACCTGAATGGTCACCCAGGCCGAGTGCTCCAGCTCCCTCCGCACCGGCAACGACGATGGCATCGCCTGGAGCTCGTCTACGACTTCGGTGATGGGTCCCCACTGTTCAGCGTGGTCGAGCAGGTCTAGGACCCGGTCGAGGTTGTGGGTTCCCATGACCACATCCACCCACGGGGCCCTCTCCCTCACCATCTCTCTGTCCTTCTGGGCGGCGCAGCCGCCAACGATGAGGAACATGTCGGGGTTGGCATCCTTGATCGCCTTGAGCTGGCCCAGGTTGCCGTAGAGCCGGTTATCGGCGTTCTCGCGGATGGTGCAGGTGTTTATGAAGACAACGTCGGCGTCCTCGTATCCCCTGGCCCGGTTCATCCCGTCCAGTTCGAACAGGCCCGCTATCCGCTCCGAGTCGTGCTCGTTCATCTGGCACCCGAAGGTGCGGATCAGATATCGCTTTCCGGCGCGGGTGGGAGGCCGGTAGGGGCGCTCTCGCACGGCCGGGTCCGGAAGGAGGATCGTCTGGGTCATGCTCGGTCTCAGCGGGCGTAATCGGTGGCGCGGAACTCGCGAATCACGGTCACCTGGATCTGACCTGGATACTGGAGGTCGTCCTCGAGTTTACGGGCAATCTTACGGGAAAGCTCCCGGGCCTCCAGGTCGGTGACCTCACCCGGATCCACGCACACCCGCACCTCCCTTCCCGCCTGAAGGGCGTATACCTCCTCGACCCCGGGAAACTCCCGGGCGATGTCTTCGAGCCGTTCCAGTCGTTTCACGTACCCCTCGAGGGTCTCCCTTCGAGCACCCGGACGAGCTGCGGAGACAGTGTCCGCAGCTTGGACTATCACGGCCAGGAGCGTGCGGGGCTCAACTTCGTTGTGGTGGGCTTCGATACCGTGCACCACCGCCGGGTCTTCGTCGAAGCGACGGGCGATCTCAGCTCCGATGAGGGCGTGGGAGCCCTCCACCTCGTGGGTCACCGCCTTTCCGATGTCGTGGAGCAGGGCGGAGCGTTTCACCGGGGCCGGATCGACCCCCAGCTCCGCGGCGAGCATCGAGGCGATGTGGGCCGTCTCCACCAGGTGCTTGAGGACGTTCTGTCCATAGGAGGTCCGGTACTTGAGCCGCCCCATCAGGTTGATCAGCTCCGGGTGCATCCTCGACACCCCGGCCTCCACCAGCGCCCACTCTCCGGCGTCGCGGATGCTCTGTTCCACCTCCGCCTTGGCCTTCTCGTAAGACTCCTCGATCGAAGCCGGATGGATGCGACCGTCGGCCACCAGTCGCTCCAGGGTGAGCCGGGCGACCTCCCGACGTACCGGGTCGAAGGAGCTGACCGATACCGCCTCGGGGGTGTCGTCGACGATCAGGTTGGTTCCGGTCACCGACTCCAGGTGGCGAATGTTGCGCCCCTCTCGGCCGATGATCCGGCCCTTCATCTCGTCGGAGGGAAGCTCGATCACGGCCACGGTGGACTCGGTGACGACTTCGGCGGCAAGACGTTGGATGGCGGTGGCGAGAATCCGCCGTGCCCGGCGGTCGGCCTCTTCACGCGCCTTGACCTCCAGGTCACGCACCAGGATCATCGCTTCGCGGCGGGCCTCGTCCTCTACCTGTTCCAGCAGCTCCGCCTTGGCGCTCATCACGTCGATACCGGCGACCTGTTCGAGCCGGAACCTGGCATCCTCCCGTAGTCGCTCCACCTCGGCGCGGGCTTCTTTCAGCTCCTCCTCGCGGTCGATGATCATCTCTTCCCGATGGGCCAGATTGGAGGCTCGTTGCTCCAGGGTCTCCTCGCGCTGGGTGAGACGATTCTCCAGGTTGGCCAGCTCCAGCTTCCGGTGAGCCAGCGCCGCCTCTTCCCGTTCCCGGTAGGCCTCGGCTTTGGCCCTCCCCTCCTCTTCGGCCGCCGCCAGGATCCGTTTGGCGTCCAGGCGGGCCTCGGTGAGCAGACCCTCCGCTGAGGTCCCCGAGGCGGTGCGACGTTGAGCTGCCCACAGCCGCGCCAGGAGATAGCCCAATGCCGCTCCGACGGCGACGCCCAGAACCGCCAGCCCTATCGCCACGGCAGGTGTCATCGTGGTCCTTCCCCCGGGACCCGGAAATCTTGGCGCCGCTGCCCTAGGACACGGCGCGCGGCGTTGCGCTCAACGACTTCGGCTCAATCGACCCTCAGCTTTTGGCGCTCCTCCTGTTCTCCGTACGGTCCCGCGTTTCAAGTCTGTTTTCGTTTTCTGAGACCGATGCTACCCGGGAATCCCCGTCGGCGAAACACTCAAATTGGTGAATCATTCGTCAGCGGGAGTCGACTCCTCTTCGGCTTCAGCGTCCGTTTCGACCATGCCCACAGCCTCGAAGACCTTGGCCTGGAGCTGCATGGCCACTTCGGGGTTCTCCCGCAGGAAACGTTTGGCATTCTCCCGACCCTGGCCGAGCTGGTCCTGATCGAAGGTGTACCAGGCACCACTCTTCTTCACCACCCCATGCTCGACGGCTATGTCCAACAGGCTGCCCTCCCGGGAGATGCCCAGGCCGAACATGATGTCGAACTCTGCCTGACGGAAGGGCGGCGCCATCTTGTTCTTGACCACCTTCACCCGGCAGCGGTTGCCGATGTTGGACGTCCCGTCCTTGATCGCCTCGATACGTCGAATGTCGAGCCTGATCGAGGAGTAAAACTTGAGGGCCCGCCCACCAGGGGTCACCTCAGGACTTCCGAACATCACACCTATCTTCTCCCGGAGCTGGTTGATGAAGATCGCCGTGGTGCGGGACTTGTTCAGGTTTCCGGCCAGCTTGCGCAGGGCCTGGGACATGAGCCGGGCCTGGAGCCCGACGTGGGAGTCGCCCATCTCCCCTTCGATCTCCGCCCGAGGCACCAGGGCGGCCACCGAGTCGATCACCAGCACGTCCAGGGCCCCGGAGCGGACCAGCATGTCGGCGATCTCCAGGGCCTGCTCCCCGGTGTCGGGCTGGGAGATCAGCAGCTCGTCCACGTCCACGCCGATGGCCTTGGCGTAGACCGGGTCGAGGGCGTGTTCGGCGTCGATGAAGGCAGCGATGCCTCCGTTGCGCTGGGCCTCGGCGACGATGTGGAGGGCCAGGCTGGTCTTGCCCGAGCTCTCCGGCCCGTAGATCTCCACGATGCGACCCCGGGGCACCCCGCCGATACCCAGGGCCAGGTCGAGGGAGAGGGCGCCGGTGGGGATGACGTCCACCTTCCGCATCGTCTTCTCCCCCATCTTCATGATGGCGCCCTTGCCGAACTGGCGCTCGATCTGGCTCAGCGCCATGTCAAGTGCTTTGTCCCGTTCCACGTTGTTTCCTTCCCGGCTCATCTGCCTGACTTCTCTTGGCCTCTCTCAGCCCTCACCGCCACGGTATCGGGCGCCTGTGACAGGAACGCCACGATCCTACACCGAACAAACGTTCGTCGTTGGTATTTACCGGAGAAGTTCGAAGGTTTCAAGGGGTTCGTAGCGGGGGCCTCCCCTTCCCAGCCGGCTCCGGAAGACCACCACCCGGTTCACCATCCACCCCAGGTCCAGCTCGGTGGCGGTGAGCCCGGTGACGTCCTGAGGTGGTCTCACCCTGGCGAGGGTGAGATGGGGGTGGTAGGGCCTCTCCTCGCCGGGAAGGCCGGCCGCCTGCGCGGCTTCCTCGGCGACGGCGTTGAGCGTGCTGAGATCTTCGACTCCGCGGTCGAGGCCTACCCAGACCACCGTCGCCCTCTTGGGCTTGGGGAAGGCGCCGATGTGATCGAGGTGGACGGGGAAGGCGTGCCTTTCTTCCGCCCTGGTCAGCCAGGAGAGGAAACGCTCGTAGGCCACCTCGTCCACCGAGCCCAAAAAGCGCAGTGTTAGGTGCCAGTTCTCCGGGGGTACGAGCTTCCCGGGAATCTCCAGCCCTTCCAGGGTCTGCTCCAGGGCGAGCCTCACCTCGGGGGGAAGCGGCACCGCGGCAAAGATCCGACCTACCGGCGCCACCATTCCCCGATCAATGCCCGGCGGGTGAGGTGAAGGGCGGCGGTGGTGGCGTAGGCCCGCACCCGCTCCCGGTCACCGGGCAGCCGCAGCTCCTTGGCCCTGGTGTCCTCGGGGGTGGAGACGCCGATCACTGCGGTGCCGGGTGGCTTCTCCAACGGCTCGGGTCCCGCCGAACCGGTGACCGCCACGGCCACGTCGACATCGAGAAGGCTTCGACCTCCCCGGGCCATCTCCTCGGCTGTCTCCACGTTCACCACCTGGGAGATGTCCTCCACTCCAAGGAGCTGTTGTTTCAACGCCTGGTGGTAGGCAACGATCCCGCCTCGAACCACCGCCGATGACCCTGGAACCGAGGTGAGAGCCGCAGAGACCAGGCCGCCGGTCATCGACTCGGCGGTGCCGATGGTGTAACCCTCCTCCTGGAGCAGGCGTAGCAGCACCTTCTCGATGGTCTCGTCGTCGACGCCGAAGATGATCGAACCCAGCCGGGAGCGGATCTCCCCTTCCATGGGCTCGACCAGGGCCAGGGCAGCTTCTTCGTCGGGAGCCTTGGCGGTTATGCGCACCTTGATCTCCCCGGCGGAGGCCAGGAAAGCCACCGACGGGTTGGTCGAACCCCGGTAGAGATCGTCGAGGATCTCGGCCACGTCCGATTCGGAACGTCCCCAGGTGCGGAGGAGCCTGCTGACCAGGACCGAGGTGTCGCCTGCGGCCTTGGCCAGGCGGGGTAGCACTTCGTGGTGGAGGAGATGCTCCATCTCGGCGGGCACCCCGGGGATGCAGAAGATGAGCACTCCGTCGTGTTCCAGGGCCAGGCCCGGTGCTGTGCCCCGCGGGTTGGGAAGGAGCTCGGCGCCTTGGGGATGGTAGGCCTGGGTTAGGTTGGATTCGGGCATCTCCCGGCCCCGGCGTGCCCACCACTGCCGCAGGTGGTCGGCGTAGCTCTCGCTGAAGACGAGGGGCCAACCGGTGGCCTCGGCGACCGCCTCCCGGGTGATGTCGTCCTGGGTGGGTCCCAGCCCGCCGGTGACGATGATCCCTGCGGCCCTACCCATGGCGATCCGCAGCGTCTCCACGATGCGGGCCTGGTTGTCCCCCACCACCTGCTGGAAATGGGCGTCGTGGCCGTGCTCGGCCAGGGCGGCACCGATCGTGGAGGCGTTGGAGTTGACGATCTGGCCGAGGAGCAACTCCGTGCCCACGGCGATCACCTCGACGATCACAGCGTTGTCGCCTCCATGTCGGGTCCGTAAATAGCGGTGTATTCGATCTTGAGCCACTCCCCCGGCTGGCCCCGGTCGAGACGAACCACCCCGTCGATCTCCGGAGCCTGGCGGTGGGAGCGAGCCACGGGAACACCCTCTTCCACCTGATCTACCAGGACCTCGTCCCTTTCCCCGATGAGGCTCGAGTTGTTGGCCAGCGTGATCTCTTCCTGGATCCCGGTGAGGTAGCGAAGCCGCTCCATGATCTCGTCGCGCCCGACGCGGCCCGGGAGTTCGGCGGCCGGGGTTCCGGGCTCGGCCGAGTAGGGGAAAAAGCCGGCCCAGTCGAGTCGGGCTTCGGTGAGGAATTCGGCCAGCTCCTCCACCTGGTCGTCGCTCTCTCCGGGGAATCCGACGATGAACGAGGAGCGGAGGGCGGCGGTCGGATCGAGACGGCGGATCTTTTCGACCAGGGTGAGGTGCCGCTCGGCGTCTCCGGGACGTCTCATCGCCCGGAGCAGCGGGGCGGAGACGTGCTGGAGGGAGAGGTCGAAGTAGGGGGCCACCGCCGGGTCTGAGACCATGGCCTCCACGAGCCGGTCTCGGATCTCCCGGGGATGGAGGTAGAGGAGGCGGAGACGGCGGAGACCCTCGACATCGGTGAGGAAGGCCACCAGGTCGGTGAGCCCTCCCGGGGCTCCTATGTCCCTTCCGTAGGCGGCCAGGTCCTGGGCCACCAACACCACTTCAGAAACACCTTGGGCGGTCAGCCCCTCGACCTCGTCGCGGATCTCGGTGGGCCGGCGCGAGCGCTGCCGGCCTCTGATGGCGGGTATGGCGCAGAAGGTGCAGGGCTTGTCGCATCCTTCTGCCACCTTCAGGTAGGCGTAGGGCAGCCCGGAAACGGGCCGGCCAGTGGCATGGAGGATGTCCATGACCGGACGGCGCCGTAGATTCACCGGTTCCCATCGGGTGAGGCCAGCGAGGACCTCCGGCAGTTCCCCATAGCGGTCCAGGCCCAGGACCGCATCTACCTCGGGCAGGGCGACCGATAGTTCGCCACCGAAGCGCTGCGCCATACAGCCGATGACCACCGAAGCGGCGTCCGTTCGCTTGCGCTCCTCCACTTCAAGGATCGCGCCCACCGATTCGGCCCGGGCCTCCTCGATGAAGGCACAAGTGTTGACCATCACCACGTCGGCCTCCTCCGGGGATTCCGCCCAGGTGTATCCGGCTTCGGTGAGCATCGCCATCACCTTCTCCGAGTCGACCTGGTTCTTGGCGCAGCCCAGGGTGGTGAGCCATAGGGAGGGAGCCGTCATGAACGGCTTCCCTCAACCACCGCGAACAGCTCCGGAGAGTCCACCGCGTCGGCGATCGTGTTCCAGGTGGCGGGGCTCACCTCGCCCTCTTCCTCCAACTCGGTGCAGGCCAGGTTGACCGCGTCGAGCAGAGGTGCCACCTCGTGGTCGATCTGGTATGCGGGGGCGATGGCGGTGCGAGCAGCAGGAACGTCGCCGCGACCAAGAGCTCGGATCGCTTCGGCAGCTTGTGCCGTCGCCCTCCGATCCACCGTCAGATCTCGGGGAAGAGGTAGCGGCGCAGGATGTCGAGACGCTCCTCCACGGAATCAGGGTCTAAGTACCACAGCATCGCTGCCACGGTGGAGAGCAGCGGGTTGCCGTCTTGAGGGGTGAAAGAGAATCCCACGACCTCGTTGCCGTTGCGCACCGTGAGGGTGTCGAGCGAGATCACCGCCTGGCTGAGAATGCGCCCGTAGTAGCCGTGGTCCCTGCCGAACGAGAACACCTGATTGGCCGACTTCTTGTGGGTCACCGCGATCCGGGTGTTAGCCGTCAGCCGGTCGATCACCTCCTCAAGGGACATCTCCCGGTCGAGGGTGAGGGAGAAATGGAGCGAGTGCATGTACTGAGTGTTGAGCTTGATCGCCGAGGAGAACAGGTTCAGGTCGTAGCCCATCGTCGAGAACAGATCGTGGGCGTCGCGGGCGTGGTGGGTGCCGAAGCGACTGTCGCCGTGGGCACCCGCCGTCGGACTGGCCACGAAACCGCTGTCCTGGGAGATGTCGTTGGCTCTGCGGATGCAAAGGAACCGGCCGTCAGTGAGATGGTTGGTCCCGTCGGGGTCCATAGCCAGGGCCTTGACCAGCACCGCGATGTTGTGGGTGTTGCAGCTAACGATGTGGAGGAAGCGGTCCTCGCCCGGGACCAAGGCTTCGTCGTTGACTCCCCGGGCGTACATCTTCCCGAACCCGTACTCCGAGCCCTGGGCCAGGAAGCCGACCGGCTCCGTGGCGCGCTCGTACAGCTCCTCTTTGTTGCGGTTACCCGCAGGGGTGCAATCGATTACCACGGTGGCCCGTTCGATGGCCTCCAGCTTCTCGTACTTGGGTGAGTGCCCTAGCTCCTCGAAGGTGGACCACTTGTCCTCGTCGACTGCCAGCACCGCGCCTCTGCGTACCAGGTCGTTGACCTTGCCCCGCTCGGTGATCAGCGGGGTGCGTTTGTGGAAGGTCACTTCGTCAATGCCGAAGTGCTCGCGGTTGTCGGCGAGGAGGCCGATCAGGGGCTCACCAATGGTGCCGGTGCCCACGACATGGACGATTCTCATCAGGGGATCCTCCGGAGCGTTAGAGCTGACATGGTCCGGAAGGTCATGGTACCCGACGCCTCAGACGAGGAGGGGGTCAGCGTCGATGTGGACCAGAGCTGGACCTTCGTGGTCCAGGGCACGGCGCAGCGCACCGTCCAGCTCATCCACCTTCCGTACCCGCAATCCGAGACCGCCGCACATGTTGGCGAACTCGGCGAAGTCAGGGTTGACCAGGCTCGTGGCCCACACATCCAGTTCGGCGCTGCGCTGCTCCTTGCTGATTTTCCCCAGCTCGTCGTTGACCAACACCACCAGGGTGATGTTCATGTCATGGAGCACCGCGGTGGTGTACTCCATAGCGTACTGGCCGAGGCCCCCATCACCGGCGATGGCCACCACCTGTCGCTCACCGCCTACCGCCGCCCAGGCCCCCAGGGCAGCGGGGAGGGCAAAGCCGATAGAGCCCAGGTAGCCGGACATGAGCACCGACTGGCGCTCGGCCTCGAAGTAGCGGCCGAAGGAGTAGGTGTTGTTCCCCACGTCGACGCAGAGCACGGCATCGGGGTCGACGAGTCGGGACAGAGAGTCGAATATGGCCGCCGAGTTCACCCCCCTCCCGCTGTCGTCGGCGCGACGGCTCGCCTTCTCCTCCCGCCAAATCGCCCACCTCTCCGCCACCTGGATGGCCCGATTCTCGCAGTTGGACTCGTCGGGGAACCGCTCCCGCATCAGCCGGGCGACGGCCCCCACGTCACCGAGGACAGGAAAGTCCACGGGGTGGAACCTTCCCAGAGCCATCGGATCATGATCCACCTGAATGATCGGCTTGTACTCGGCGATGCCGGTGTGATTGGCGAAGGAGGCGCCGAAGACGACCACCAGATCGGATTCGTTCATGAACCACGACGCTATGGGTGTGCCGCTGCGGCCGAGGACTCCGCAGCCCAGGGGATGGGAGTCGGGGATCTGGCCCTTGGCCTTGAAGGTGGTGCACACCGGGGCGCCGATCGCCTCCGCCATGGCGAGGATCGGCTCCATGTGGAATCGGGCTCCATAGCCGACGATGAACAGGGGGCGTTCTGCCTCGGCGAGGCGGGTGATGGCGGCCTCCAGGGCGTCGTCGGGTGGCGCCACCTCTCGGTCCCCGACACGACCCCTGGGCCCTCCGGCCGGGAGATCGCAGGGAAGGGTCTGCACCTCGTCGGGAAGCATCAGATGGCCCACGTCCCCCTCGACCAGCGCGGTCTTGCAGGCGAGGTTCATCAGCTCGGCATAGTCGCTGCCGCGGATGACCGTGTGGCTGTAGCGGGCCACGTCGGAGAAGGCGGCCTCCAGGTCGAGGTCCTGGAAGGCTCCTCTGCCCTTCACCTTGGAGGGAACCTGGCCGGAGAGGGCCAGCACCGGCGCCCGGTCCGCCTTGGCGTCGTAGAGGCCGGTGAGGAGGTTGGTCGAGCCCGGGCCGGCGATGCCAAAGCAGGCCGCCAGCCCGCCGGTGAGCTTGCCGTAGGCGGAGGCGGCGAACGCGGCGGCCCCTTCGTGGCGGATGGCCACATAGGTGAGGTCGCCGCGGCGTTCGGCCTCGCGGAGGGCGTCGGCGAAGCCGAGGTTGGAGTGGCCCACCATGCCGAAGACGTGGCGGACTCCCCAGTTGACCATGGTCTCCACCAGCACGTCACTGACGGTGCGTTGGCGTTCTGGCTCTGGAGGGAGGGCCACGTAGACGCCGTCGTCGCGGACCTCGGTGGCGAAACAGGTCGGCCGGTCGGTGAAGCCTTCGGGTGGAGTTCCGTCCAGGGGGTTGTAGTCGTAGCCGTGCCAGGGACAGCGCAGCCATCCATGTTCTATGGAACCCTCGCCCAGGGGGCCGCCCTGGTGGGGGCAGCGGTTGTCGAGGACGCCGAAGCTGCCCTGGTAGTGAGTGACCGCCAGGCTGCGCCGCCCCACGGTCACCGTCTTCACCCGGCCTTCGGGAAGCTCGTCGTGTTCGAGGATCTTGTGCCAGGTGGTGTTCTCGTGGGCGCAGTCGGTCATCGCAAACCGAACCTAGCGGCTCCGACTCGTTTCTCTTTGCACAAAGGCCCAGATCGGGGCCCTGGTGCATTAGGAAGCTAGAACTGCTCGGCTTCGGTGGAGCCCTCCATGGCCAGGGTGGAGGCCTGGCCACCGGTGATGGTCTGGCTGACCAGGTCGAAGTAGCCTGCTCCCACCTCCCGCTGGTGGCGGGTGGCCGAGTATCCCTCCTCTTCCATCTCGAACTCCCGGCTCTGAAGCTCTACGTAGGCGCTCATCCCCCGATCGTGATAGCCCCGGGCCAGCTCGAACATGGAGGCGTTGAGGGCGTGAAACCCGGCCAGGGTGATGAACTGGTAGCGGTAGCCCATGGTCCCCAGCTCCTTCTGGAACCTGGCGATCGTGTCGGCGTCGAGGTGGGCCGACCAGTTGAACGACGGGGAGCAGTTGTACGCCAGCATCTTCTGTGGAAACTCGGCGTGGATCGCCTCGGCGAAGGCCCGAGCCTCGTCGAGGTCGGGCTTGGCAGTCTCACACCAGATCAGGTCGCAGTAGGGGGCGTAGGCCAGACCCCGGGCGATGGCGGCGTCGAGCCCACCCGGTACCTTGAAGAAGCCTTCGGCGGTCCGCTCCCCGGTGATCCACTCCCTGTCCCGCGGATCGATGTCGGAGGTGAGCAGCGTCGCCGAGTTGGCGTCGGTGCGGGCGACGATCACCGTGGGAACACCGGCGACGTCGGAGGCGAGGCGTGCCGCCTGGAGGGTTCGGATGTGCTGGCTGGTGGGCACCAGGACCTTGCCTCCCATATGCCCGCACTTCTTCTCCGCGGCGAGCTGGTCTTCGAAGTGGACGCCGGCGGCACCGGCAGCGATGAAGGCCTTGGTCAGCTCGAAGACGTTGAGGGCGCCTCCGAAACCGGCCTCCCCGTCGGCGACGATAGGAACGAACCAGTCGATCTCGGTGTCCCCCTCAGCCCAGTGGATCTGGTCGGCACGCCGGAGGGCGCTGTTGATCCGCTTCACCAGAGCCGGCGCCGAGTTGGCCGGGTAGAGGGACTGGTCGGGGTAGGTCTCCCCAGCCAGGTTGGCGTCCCCTGCCACCTGCCAGCCGGAGAGATAGATCGACCTGAGCCCGGCCTTGACCATCTGCACCGCCTGGCCTCCGGTGAGCGCGCCCAGGGCGTTGATGTAGTCGTTGCCGTTGAGGAGATCCCACAGCTTCTCCGCCGTCACCCGGGCCAGGGTGTGCTCCTCCCTGAGGGAGCCACGGAGACGAACTACCTCTTCGGAGCTGTAATCCCGGATGATCCCCTTCCAGCGGGGATTGGTGGCCCAGTCCTCGGCGATGCGGGCGGCTTCGGCGGCGATGTCGGTCACAGAGTTCCTCCCTCAGTTGAGTAGCTCGTAGGCGGACAGGGTCAGGAAGTCAACGAACTCCGGGGCAAGGGCGACCTCCTCGAAGACCTTCCTCGCTGATTGGAGATGGTCGACGTGGGGATGGCCCTGGGCCTCGAGCTCCTGGACGGTCTCGCCTGCCATCTTGCGGACGAGCGCCTCGTCGACAGGGGTCCCGTCGTCGGTGGACACCCCGTGTCTCACCCACTGCCAGATCTGGGAGCGGGAGATCTCGGCGGTGGCCACGTCCTCCATGAGGTTGTTGATCGCCGCTGCTCCGGTGCCGGAGAGCCACGACGCCAAGTACTGGATCCCCACCGAGATGTTGGTGTTGATCCCTCCCCGGGTGATAGTGCCGGGGAAGTCGAGGTCTAAGAGGTCTTCGGCGGTGACCTCCACGTCGTCACGCTGGCGGTCCACCTGGTTGGGCCTCTCCCCCAGCACCTTGTCGAACTCGGCCTGGGCGACCGGCACCAGGTCGGGGTGAGCCACCCAGGTCCCGTCGCATCCGGCGCCTGCCTCCCGGGCCTTGTCGGCGGCCACTTCGGCGATAGCCCGCTCGGTGACCTCGGGGTCGCGACGGTTGGGGATGAAAGCCGCCATACCGCCGATGGCGTGGGCACCACGACGGTGGCAGGTCTTGACCATCAGCTCGGTGTAGGCGTGCATGAAGGGCACGGTCATCGTCACCTGGACCCGATCGGGGAGAACGAACCAGGGATGGTTGCGGAACTTCTTGATCACCGAGAAGATGTAGTCCCAGCGCCCGGCGTTGAGCCCGGCGGCGTGCTGGCGCAGCTCGTAGAGGATCTCGTCCATCTCGAAGGCCGCCAGGATGTTCTCGATCAGCACCGTCGCCTTGATCGTCCCCCGCGGGACTCCGAGGCGATCCTGGGCCCAGCAGAACACGTCGTTCCACAGCCGGGCCTCGAGATGGGACTCCAGTTTGGGAAGGTAGAAGTAGGGGCCGGTGCCGTTGGCCAGAGCCGCCCGTCCCCCGTGATACATGTAGAGGCCGAAGTCGAACAGCGACGCCGACATGGGCCGCCCGTCCACCAGGAAGTGTTTCTCGGGAAGGTGCCAGCCGCGGGGCCGGACCAGCAGCGTGGCCACCTCGTCATTGAGGGTGTAGTGCTTGGCTTCGGTCTTCAGCTCCAGGGTTCGGTTGTGAGCGGCCACCAGGTTGGCCTGACCGTGGAGGAGGTTGTCCCAGGTGGGTGAGGTGGCGTCCTCGAAGTCGGCCATGAACACCCTGGCCCCGGAGTTGAGGGCGTTGATCATCATCTTGGTGTCCACGGGCCCGGTGATCTCCACCCTGCGGTCTTGGAGCTCGTCGGGAACTGGGTCGATGGTCCACTCACTTTCCCGGACCGCAGCAGTCTCCTCCAGGAAGTCGGGGAACTCACCGGCATCGATGGCCCGCTGTCGCTCCTCCCGCCGGGCCAGGATCTGACCCCGGCGCCAGGAAAACTCCCGCTCCAGGTCCTCGAGGAAGGCCACCGCTCCCGGGGTGAGGACCCGCCGTTCGATCTCAGTCTGCCGGAACTGGTTCATAAGAACTCAGTGTCTTATCTAGGACAGGGCAGGGTCTAGCCATTGACAGGGTAAGATCTATCGAACTTTCGATTGGAGTAAAGGAATGGCCGAAGATCTACGCCTCGACCCCCTGATCCTGGGGCGCCGCCTCCGTCACTACCGCCGTCGGGCCGGTCTCACCCTGGACGGCCTGGGGGAACGGGTGAACAAGCCGGCCCCCTATCTGTCCCTCCTGGAGAACGGAAAGAAGGAGCCGCGACTCTCCCTGATCCTCGACCTGGCATCGGCCCTGGAGGTCGAGGTGGGCGACCTTCTGGATCCCACTCCCCCCACCCGGAGGGACGCCCTGGAGATCGCGCTAATCCGGGCTCAAGAGACTCCCCTCTTCGCTTCGCTCGACCTCCCACCGGTCCGACCCAGTGCCAAGATGGACAATGAGACCCTGGCCCATCTGGTGGGACTCCATCAGGCCCTTCGGGAGCGCTCCGGTCTGGGTGGTGCCGAATCCAAGGAGGTCCGCCGGGCGAACGCCTCGGTGGCCAGCGAGGTCGCCGCCCGAGACGGATACCTGGAGCATGTGGAAGAGGTCGCCCGCCAGGCGCTGAAGGCGGCGAACTATTCCGGGGACGGACCCATGGCATCCCGCAATCTCTTCGATCTGGCGGCGTCCATCGGATACGAGATCCGCCCGGTCGACGGGATGCCTCCAATGGTGCGGTCCATCATCGACACCCAGAACCATCGCATCTACATCGCCCAGCGGGATGAACTCCGCACCCGTCAGGCGCGCAAGGCGGTCCTACAGACCCTGGCCGGCTTTCTTCTCGATCATGAGTCCGAACCCGACCTGGAGACCTTCCTCCGCCAGCGCGTCGAAACTGCCTACTTCGCCGCCGCGGTGCTGGTGCCGGAGGAGGCAGTGGTGCCCAAGCTCGAAGCTGCCAAGAAGCAGTTCGATATCGACGTCGAGGACATAAAGGAACTCTTCTACGTCTCCTACGAGATGGCGGCCTGGAGGACGGTGAACCTCCTCACCAATCATCTGGAGATCCGCAGCCATCTTCTGGTTAGCGACGAGGCGGGAATGGTGGTGAAGGGCTACACCAACGATGGACTGCCCGTCCCCCGGGACCGTTACGGCGGCATGGAGAGCCAGCGCCTGTGCCGGTGGTGGGGGGCCAGGACTACCTTCGATTCCCCAGACCGGTTCGGGACTCACCACCAGTACACCGACACCCCTGAAGGGACTTTCTTCTGCACCACCCACGTAGCAGCTGACAAGGAACACCATGCCGTCACCGTGGGAGTCCGTTTCCCCGACGCTCGCTGGTTCCGGGGCCGGGAGACCAACAACAGGGTGCAGTCCACCTGCCCCGACCCCCACTGCTGCCGTCTTCCCTCACCAAAGGTGGCGGCCCGCTGGGAGGGCAAGGTCATCGTCTCGGCCCGCTCCCAGCAGCGGCTCCTGGGGCTGCTCACCCCGGATCCGTACCCCGAACCAGACATGCTCCAGGTTCTCAAAGTGGTGGAGGAGCACGCCGAGGACACCTGAAAGCTGCGAAGCGACCCTGGGTTGACGGCGGCAGCAGGCTTTTTTGGATTTTTTCTGAAACCGCCCTGTTTCTGACCATTCTTGTCCCAGGGGGAACGTATGTTCCATTCTATGGAGTGGGATCACATCACTACCGACGAAATCGAACAGCAGGTGCTGGCCGCGCAGGAAGCTGTCGCCAAACTGCGTTCTTTCCAGATGGAAGCCCTCGAGGAGCTGGATCGCAGGCAGATCGCTACTGCTGACGGGTCCAGGTCGATGCAGGAGTGGGTGGCTGCCAGATTGGATGTGGGTCCGGATACCGCCAAGAAACTGGTGGGGACGATGCGCCGTACTTGTGACCGTCCTGACCTGCGGGAAGCCCTAGCTGATGGGGTGTCTTTGGACCGTATAGAAGCCCTATCCCGTATTTCTGAGGAGGTGGGTTTGTGGCTGGCCATGGATATTGCTGCCGTCCGCCGGGAAGCCGCCAAACGGAGTCGTCTCACCGCAGAGGAAGAGGTGCGGGGGGTGGACGACCAGTTTCTGGTGGCCCAACCCTCTCTGGATGAATCCTGGT
>JBHHWH010000021.1:0-33295 GCA_046756405.1 Acidimicrobiia bacterium
GCTCCTAGCCGACCCCGAGTTCCGGCGACATCTGGCGGCAGAGCAGCGGGACTTCATCGGCCGGCCCACACCCCTCACTCCGGCGCTCCGGCTGGGGGAGGCCTGGGGTGCTGAGGTGTTCCTGAAACGGGAAGACCTGTGCCACACCGGCGCCCACAAGATCAACAACGCGTTGGGTCAGGCTTTGATAGCGGTGCATATGGGGGCGGGCCGGATCGTCGCCGAGACCGGAGCCGGACAGCACGGCGTGGCCGCCGCTGCCGCCAGCGCCCGGGTGGGCCTGCCCTGCACCGTCTACATGGGCTCGGTCGACGTGGAACGTCAGCGCTCCAACGTGGAGCGGATGAGGCTTCTGGGCGCGGAAGTGGTTCCGGTGCAGACCGGCGACCGGACCCTCCGGGCGGCGATCGACGAGGCGATGCGCGACTGGGTCGCCGACCCCGACGGCACCTACTACTTGCTGGGATCGGTGGTCGGACCTCACCCCTACCCGTGGATGGTGCGGGAGTTCCAGTCGGTGATCGGCCACGAAGCCCGGGCCCAGATGATTGAGGAAGGTCTAGGTCTGCCCGACGTGGCGGTGGCCTGCGTTGGAGGTGGCTCCAACGCCATCGGCCTTTTCCGGGGTTTCGTCGCCGACTCGGAGGTGAACCTGGTTGGGATCGAAGCCGGAGGCAGCGGGGCGGGGTCCCACAGTGCCACCCTCGGCTCCGGCACCACCGGGGTCCTCCACGGAGCGATGATGCCGCTCCTCCAGGACTCCCACGGCCAGATCCTCGAAACCCACTCGGTGGCCCCCGGTCTGGACTACCCGGGGGTGGGGCCAGAGCACGCCCTGCTACGCGACTCCGGGCGTGCCCGCTACGAGTCGGTGACCGACGCCGAAGCCGTGGCCGCACTGCGGGAGTGCTCCGCCGTGGAGGGAATCCTCCCCGCCCTGGAGTCGGCCCACGCCCTGGCCGGGGCACGCCGCTGGGCCGGCGCCCATCCCGGCTCCCGGATCCTCATCTGTCTCTCCGGCCGGGGGGACAAGGACCTGGAGATCATCGCCGGCGAGGACGCCGATGTCTGACAGAATCCGGTCGGCCATCGAAGCGGCGGAGGGTTCGGCCCTTTGCGCCTACCTCACCGGCGGCTTCCCCGACCCGGCGGCCTTTCCCGAAACGCTGATGGCGGTGGCTGCAGCGGCAGATGTGGTCGAAATAGGGGTGCCGTTCACCGACCCGATGGCGGACGGACTGACCATCCAGGAGGCGAGCCGCCGGGCGCTGGATGCCGGGGCCACCTTGGAATGGTTCCTCGACACCCTGGCCGAGACGGGAGGCCGGTTGGAAGCCCCCTATGTGCTGATGGGCTACTACAACCCCTTCTTCGCCTTCGGCCTCGACCGCCTGGCAGTGCGGATGGCGGAGGCAGGAGTCTCGGGGGTGATCGTCCCCGACCTTCCCTTGGAGGAGAGCGGCCCGATGGCGGCAGCCCTGGACGGGCACGGGCTGGGCATGGTGCGTCTGGTCACCCCGTCGACGCCGCCGTCCCGCATGGTTCGACTCGCCGCGGCGAGTTCGGGGTTCGTCTACGCGGTCACCAGCACCGGAGTGACCGGAGGCGAGGCTGGTATCGACCTGGAGACCCTCGACTACCTGGCCCGGGTGCGGGCAGGCTCGACGCTGCCGGTGCTGGCCGGGTTCGGGGTTCGTCACCGCCGTCAGGTCGAAGCCCTGGCTCTCCACGTCGACGGGGTGGTGGTGGGCAGCGCTCTCATCGAAGCTGTTGACCGGGGCGACGACCCGGGCGCCTTCCTGGAAGATCTGCGACCCAGGGAGGCGGGTCGGTGATCGTCGTATTGGAGAAGGGGTGTTCCCTCAAGGAAAAGGCCCGGGTGGTCCGCTTCATCGAGCAGGCCGGCGGGAAGCTGCTGGTCAGTGAGCTGGGGGAGGAGACTCACATCGGGCTGGTGGACGCCACCGCCCAGCTTCTCGCCGACAGGATCGGCTCCCTGCCGGGGGTTGCGGCCATACGCGACGAGGCACCCCCCTACCCCCAGGTGGCCCGGGGAGGTCATGCCGCCGCTATCCGGGTAGGGGAGCTGAGCATCGGCGGGGACGAGGTCATCGTGGCCGCCGGACCCTGCGCGGTGGAGGGCCCCGACCAGCTCACCACGGTGGCCCGAGCGGTCGCCGCGGCCGGCGCCAGGGTGCTGCGTGGAGGAGCCTTCAAGCCGCGCACCTCGCCCTACAGCTTCCAGGGTCTCGGAGAGGAGGGGCTCCGTCTTCTGGCCGCGGCCCGAGAGGAAACCGGGTTGCCGGTGGTCACCGAGGTGGTGGCGCCCGAGGACGTGGACCTGGTCGCTGCCCACGCCGACATGGTTCAGATCGGTGCCCGCAACATGCAGAACTTTCGGCTGCTCTCCGCGGTGGGCGAGCGCGGAGCCCCGGTGCTGCTGAAACGGGGAATCTCCTCCACGGTCGAGGAGCTGCTGCTGGCGGCCGAATATGTGGTGAGCGCCGGCAACCCGCGGGTGGTCCTCTGCGAGCGGGGGATACGCACCTTCGAGCCGGAGACCCGCAACACCCTGGATGTGAGCGCGGTGCCGGTACTGAAAGAGAAGACCCACCTGCCGGTGCTGGTCGACCCCAGCCACGCCGCGGGGAGGAGATCCCTGGTGCCGGCCCTGGCGCGGGCGGGAGTGGCCGCTGGCGCCGACGGGATCCTCGTCGAGGTCCACCACGCTCCTGACGAGGCCCTCAGCGACGGTCCGCAGAGCCTCACCCTGGAGGGTTTCGCCCGTCTGATGGAGGAGCTGCGTGCCGTGGCCGCGGCGGTGGGGCGCCGCCTGCCGTGAGCGCACGTCCCGCGGATCGGTAGGCTCCCGGGTTCCCGACAGGAGGTATAGATGGCATTGAAGAGCACCGGTCGTACCCACTGGGAGGGCGACCTGTTCGAAGGAAGCGGGGTCACCACCCTCGACAGTGGCGCCGCCGAGCCGATGCGGGTCACCTGGAAGGCCCGGTCCGAGGAACACGGCGGGCTGACCAGCCCCGAGGAGCTGATCGCTGCCGCCCATGCGTCCTGCTTCTCCATGGCCCTGGCCAACACCCTGGCCAAGAACGACACCCCGCCCACCAGCCTCGACACCACCGCCACCCTCACCTTCGTGCCCGGGGAGGGCATCACCGACATCCAGCTTGAAGTCGTCGGCCGCGTCGAAGGGCTGGAGGAGGACGAGTTCGTGGAGCTGGCCGAGATCGCCAAGAACGGCTGCCCGGTCTCCGAAGCCTTCCAGGGCAATGTGCCGATCAGCCTGAAGGCAACCCTCGCCTAATCGCCGGCGACCAGCACCAGATGAGGGTTCGCTCCCTGGCGGGCGAGGGAACCACAGCTTCACGCCGGCGGTGGGTCGCGACCGTTCCGACGCGGTGGTGGTTCCGGCGGCCTTAGGATCGGCGCCCCTTGTTCCCTTTACACGACGAGAACCCGACCCGGATCAGACCGGTGGTCACCATCGGGTTGATCCTCGCCAACCTGTGGGTGTTCTTCTTCGTCCAGCCGATCGCTCCTCGTGCCGCCGCCGAAGAGTTCCTCTATCGGGAAGCCGCAATCAGTTGCGAGATCGTCACCGGCCATCCGCTGACCGCCGAGGAGATCGTCAGCGGCCGATGCCGGGTCGACGAGGGAGAGCCGGTGTTCCCGGACAAGAATCCGTTTCTGTCTGTCCTCGCTTCGATGTTCCTCCACGGGGGCGTGGCCCATGTGCTGTTCAACATGTGGTTCCTGTGGATCTTCGGGAACAACGTCGAGGAGGCCTACGGCCGGGTGGGCTACATCTTCCTCTACCTGCTGGGCGGGATCGCCGCCGCCTTCGGTTTTGTGGCCCTCAACCCGGGTTCGACGGTCCCGCTGGTGGGAGCCTCGGGGGCCATCGCCGCGATCCTGGGCGCCTACGCGGTGCTCTACCCCCGCCATGCGGTGATCAGCCTGGTGGGATGGTGGGTGCTCCCGGTTCCGGCCATCCTCTTCTTGGGAGTGTGGTTCGTCGCCCAATTCGGGCTGGGAGGGACCAACGTGGCCTGGGAGGCCCACGTCGGGGGCTTCATCTTCGGGCTGGTGGTCACCCTCTTCCAGAGGCGGCGCCTGCTGCGTCGTGTCTACAGCTATGCCCGCGCCCGTTGACGTAGACTCAAAGCATGCCCATCTTCTCCGCCGAAGGGTTCGCGGCTCATATGGAGAGGCTCATCCGCGACGCCATGGAGGACGGCGAATTCGACGACCTTCCCGGTGAGGGCGAGCCGATCCCCGGCGCCGGCACCCCCGACGACGAGTACTGGTGGGTGCGGAAGTGGCTGGAACGCAACCGGGCCGACGCTGAGGAGGCCGGCGGCGAGGCCGGCTCCCGGAAGTAGGGCCCGGGTCAGTCCAGCAGCTCCCGGTACAGGTCGTAGTTGTCGGCGTCGAAGCAGACGAAGACGATCCGGTCCATGTCGTCAGGGTGCTCGTCCATCCAGCTCCGTACCGCTGCCACCGCCGTCTCCGCCGCCTCCCGCTTGGGGAACCCGTACACCCCGGTGGAGATGTTGGGGAAGGCGACGCTGCGGCCTCCCAGACCGGCGGCCAGATCCAGGCTGTTCCGGTAGCAGGAGGCGAGGAGTTCCCGTGCTTGTTCCGGGTGGTGTCTGCCCCAGACGGGACCCACGGTGTGGATCACCCATCGGGCTGGCAGATCTCCCGCGGTGGTGGCCGCCGCTTCTCCTGTAGCCAGCGGGCCCCGCTCGGCGACGATGGCCCGGCCTTCAGCAGCGATGGAGGGTCCGCCCGCTCGGTGGATAGCCCCGTCGACTCCGCCTCCGGGTCTGAGTTGGGCGTTGGCGGCGTTCACCACCGCATCCACTTCCAGGGTGGTGATGTCGCCGCGGATCACGGAAAGCTCGGTCATCAACTTGGGAATCTAGGGGCTGGCTGTGGTATCTGGCGGCCGCGGCTAGCGTTCCCGCCACTCAGATGCCGACCCCGACCCTTACTCCCGGCCTCCGGTGAACCCATGGCTCAACTGAAGCGCCGTCTCGGCCTCTACGCCGTGTTCACCGTGTCCATCGGTGCGATGATCGGCTCAGGCATTTTCGTCCTCCCCGGCCTCGCCTTCGAAGTGGGTGGGCCGGCCATGATCCTCGCCTACCTGCTCGCCGGGCTGGTTGTTTTCCCCGCCGCGCTGGCCAAGGCGGAGATGGCCACGTCCATTCCCCGCGCCGGAGGAACCTATCTCTACATCGACATGGCCATGGGGCCGCTGATGGGCACTATCGCCGGCTTCGGCGTCTGGTTCTCCCTGGTGTTCAAGGCGGCCTTCGCCCTCGACGGGCTTGGCCTCTACCTGGAGCTGTTCACCGACTTCGACTTCCTCGACCTGGGTCTGGCCATCGGACTGGGGCTCCTGGTGGTCAACCTGATCGGGATCAAGGAGTCGGGCAACATCCAGGCGTTCCTGGTCACTGTGGTCTTCGGGGTGCTGTTCGTCTTCATCGGCGGCGGCGCCACCTTCGTGGACAGTACCAACTACCACCCCTTCTTCCCCGCCGGGGCTGGTGGGCTGCTGGCCACCGCGGCGCTGGTCTTCGTCTCCTACGCCGGCGTGACCAAGGTGGCGAGCATCGCCGAGGAGGTCTCCAACCCGGCGCGCACCTTGCCCGTGGCGATCATCACCTCTCTGCTGGTCATGATGTTCGTTTATCCGGCGGTGACCTATGTCATGGTGGGGGTGACACCGCCGGAGGTGCTCTCCGGAGACCTCACCCCGCTGGCCACGGCGGGAGCCCAGGTGTTCTCCCCGTGGGTGGTGACGGCTATCGCTGTGGTCGGGGTCCTCGCCCTGGCGTCCATGGCCAATGCCGGCCTGCTCGCCTCCTCCCGGTACCCGTTCGCCATGTCCCGCCGGGGCCTAGCCCCGTCGATGTTCTCCCGGGTGGGGAGCCGCTCGGGGGTCCCGGTGCTCTCCCTGATCCTCACCGGCGCCCTACTCCTTGCCCTGGTGGCGTTCCTGCCCGTCTTCGAGCTGGCCAAGCTGGCGTCGGCGTTCCAGCTCCTCATGTTCGGCATAATCAACCTGGCCCAGATCGCCTTCCGCAGCTCGAAGCTGTGGTGGTACCGGCCCAAGTTCCACGCCCCTGGCTACCCCTTCGTGCCCCTCGCCGGGCTGGTGGCCTGTCTGGTGCTGATCACCCAGCTCGGGCTGGAAGCCATCCTCGGGGCGGTGGGAATCATCGTCGGCGGCGTCGTCTGGTATCAGGTCTACGGGCGGTCCCGGGCGATCAAGGAGAGCGCCTTCCGGGAGAGCGTCCGCCAGCAGGGCATGTCCCGCCTCCTCGAGCTGGCCGCCGGGGCCCTCAACGAGGATGCCAGGAAGGTGGCTGTCGTCGCCGGCGGCGGCGAAGTCGACTCGGCGCTGCTCCGGATCGGCAGCCCCCTGGCCGGCTCGGATCCTGGATCGGAGTTGGTCGACTTCCTCCAACCCGGTCCCGACGTGGAGGAGAGGATCCGCCGGTACAACCCTGATCTGGTGGTGGCCTCCCTCCACACCGATGACGCCCGGGAACTGGATCAGCTTCCCCACGACCGGGACGTGGTCGTGCTGAGCGGCCGGCCCCCCGGCCGGATCGGCCGTATCGCAGTACTCGGCTCGGGCGGCCCCTTCGACGTGCTGAAGATCTGCTTGGCGGCGAAGCTAGCCGAACAGGAGGACTCCACGATCCGGTTCGTCCACGTCCTCGACACCAACGCCTCTCGGGCTCAGGTGAGGTCTTTAGAGAAGTTCCACTCCGAGCTGGCCGACCTGGTGCCGGTTCCTAGCGAGTCGATGGTGATCGAATCCGACGACCTGATGGCCGCGTTGCGGGAGGCGGTTGCCGACGCGGACCTGGCGGTCATCGGCGCCCCGCCGGGGAGGCACCTGTTCACCGACCTGATCGACCGGATCATCCACGACCTGGGAGTCCCGGTGCTGGTGGTAAGGGTGGCCGAGGAGGAGGGTCGCACCACCCTGCGAGGCTTCTTCGACCGTTTCACCACGACCCGGGTCTCACCCCGCGACGCCATCCACCACAACCAACCCCGAACCTAATGTACCAGGGCCCGGATGTGGCCCCTACGTCGCATAGAAGGGTCTCCGGGAATCAGGCGCCTCCCGATGGGGTTGGGTGCGAGCATGGACACCCTCACCCTTTTCGAACAACGCCGCGCCAAGGATGAACTCTTCAAGACTCATCCCCAGTCGCCGCTGCCCCACCACCTCCGCCACGACTTCGAAGGCCTCCGCTACTACGACCCCAACCCCGACCTCCTCTTCACCGTGCCCGTGGGTTCGGCCGACGGTTCCGAAGTCCGGGTCCAGACCAGCGACGGCCAGGAGCGGATCTACCGGCGCACCGGACGGGTGACCGTCGAGATAGCGGGAAAGCCGGTAACCCTCACCCTCTTCTCCACCGGTCATCCCGGATACTTCCTGCCTTTCCGCGATGGCACCTCCGGTAAAACCACCTACGGAGCCGGGCGGTACCTCGACATCGAGCCCAACCCGGACGGGACGGTCACCATCGACTTCAACCTCGCCTACAACCCCTTCTGCGCCTACAACGATGC
Organism: Acidimicrobiia bacterium; assembly: GCA_046756405.1. Taxonomy (GTDB): domain Bacteria; phylum Actinomycetota; class Acidimicrobiia; order Spongiisociales; family ZC4RG35; genus JBHHWH01. Next base: position 7,627 of record JBHHWH010000021.1, read on the forward strand.
CTACTCCTGCCCACTGCCCCCCATAGAGAACTGGCTCGACGTGCCCGTCGAGGCGGGGGAGATGGAGTTCCCCAGTTAGGGGTCAGTTGATCCGGCGCGAGGAGCGGGTAGTGAATTCCCGGTCAGGGGTGCGAGTCAGCTGGCCCACGTAGCGGAAGCTGACGTGGCCGCAGCTGTTGCAGAGGACTCTCTCCATACCGGCGCTGCGCACGCTGATGGTCTCGTCGTGGGGGCAGGGGTCGACGCTCTTGGCGCTCCACCGCTTGCCCAGGGTCAGGTCGATGTTCTTCATAACGGACATCCTCCTGACCCAACAGACTGGCTCGGGCCCCTCGGATTCCCATGGGTCGGTGGACCCACCCCGCGTACCTAATGTACCAGGGGCCAGATATGGCCCCTTGCAGGGATAGAAAGACCCTTTACGGGTCTCAGCCGAAGACCACCTCGCCGAGGGTGAGCAGCGAGACGCCCACGAAGAGGACGCCCAGGAAGCGCATCAGGGTGTGCTCCGGCACCTGGCGGGTGAGCTGCGGACCGAGCTGGCCGCCGATGACCACCCCGGGGACGGTGAATATGACCAGGGCCAGGACCGTCTCCAGGCTGGTTCCCGCGCTCACAAAGTCCACCAGGTGAGTGATGCTGGCCGCCAGGGCGGTGATCGCCACCACGACGACACTGGTAGCCACCGTCACCCGGGTAGGGATCCGGCACCGCATCACCAGGGCGTAGGAGTTCAGCTCTCCTAGACCCGTCGAGATCAGCCCCACGAACAGGCCACCGAGACCGGCGAACCACCGGCCCTCGTTGCGGCGGCACAGTTCGTATTCGATGGTCTCGCCGCGGCGGGTGACCACCTTGCGGTGTTCGGCCGGTTTGACGATCCCCTCACCCCGAGCGATCGCCTCGTCCTCTCTCTCCAACTCGTGATGGCGGAGGAAGGCCACGGCGATGGCCGCCAGGCCGAGGCCGAGGATCGCTTTCAGCACGGTGGACGAGACCACCCCGGCCACCAGAGACCCGACAACGGCGGCGGGAACCGAGACAGTGATCAGCAGCCGGGCCACCTTCCAATCGACGGTCCGGGCCCGGGCGTGGGCGCTGACCCCGGAGGCGAAGCCGAACACTTCGGTGATCAGCGCGGCACCGATGGCCACTTGCGGTTCGAGGCCCAAGGCGAGGATGAAGAGCGGGGAGAAGAAGGTGGCGCCACCCACCCCGGCGCCGTTGGCCAGGCCGGCGATGACGATCGAAACAGGCAGAAGGAACCAGTAGGTGAGATCCACAGTCGCGCCAGCCTATCCGCCGACGGGTCCGCGACCGATCAGGCTCCGGGTGCTGGTCCGGACGGAGGCGTCGACCCCGAAGATCGTCCCGTCGGGGTTACGGACTCCCCACAGGCCTCGGTCGCTCTGGATCAGTAGGGCGCATTGGGCGTCCACGAGGCTGCACTCGAGGCGCGTGGGTTCGGTGCCGAGGAATCCGTAAAGGCGGCACATGGTTCAGGCGCAGGGTGTGCCGCGGAGGGTCGTCGGGTTGGTGAGCAGAGCCACCGATGCCAGCATTGCGGGGATTCCGACGATGGCGCCCCACGCAGTGGCGGTGAGAACGACGCCGATCCCTAACAGTCCGACGCCTACCGCCAGGCCGAACCAGTCCATTCGGGGAGTGCAGTCTTTGAGTTTGATGTCGTCACCTCCGTAAGGGGTAACGGGAGCCTCGCCTAGAGCCAGCCGCGACTGTCGGAGCGGGGACACTTTTCGGACGGGTAGCGTGGAGGCTACGGAATGGCCGGCCCACCGTCAGGCGTTGCCAGGTGGGCATAGACGACAATCGAATCCGACCGAGAGGTGAGGACAATGACAGCTTCGGAGCGTGTCGCCGTCGTTGGCGGCGCCAGAACTCCCTTCGCCAAGGCGGGTAACCACCTCAAGGAGTACACCGCCCTTCAGCTAGGCACCCACGCCGTAGACGGTGCCCTGGAGAAGACCGACCTCGACCCGGAGGCCGTAGACCAACTCGTCTTCGGGATCGTCACCCTCGACGCCCGGGTGCCCCACCTGGCCCGGGAGGTCAACTTCTCCTCCCGTCTCCCCGACAGAGTGCGGTCCCTGACCGTCACCGACAACTGCATCACATCGATTTCGGGGATCGAATCGGTCCACGACTCGATCCTCGCCGGCCGGGCCCGGGTAGCCCTCGCCGGGGGAGTGGAGTCGATGTCCAATCCGTCGGTGCTGTGGTCCCGTAACGCCACCCGGGTGCTCTCCGACCTCCAGGGAGCGAGGACCGTCACCGACAAGCTGAGGATCCTCGCCCGGCTGCGGCCCGGAGACTTCGTGCCCCGTCCTCCGGGGATAGCCGAGCCGTCGACTGGCCTGTCGATGGGCGAGCACACCGAGATCACCGTCAAGGAGTGGGGGATCTCCCGGGTGGAACAGGACGAGATCGCCTACCGCAGCCACATGAACGCCGCCGCCGCCACCGAGGACGGTCGCCTTCCCGCCGAGATCCATCTCCTGGCCGGCCTGGACCGGGACCCGATCATCCGCGCCAACACCACCATGGAGAAGCTGGCCAAACTTCACCCGGTGTTCGATCGCAGCGAGTCCGGGACCCTCACCGCGGGCAACTCCAGTCCCCTCACCGACGGGGCTTCGGCGACGGTGCTCATGTCTGAGTCCGCCGCCGAGAAGCTGGGCTACGAGCCGCTGGCCTTCGTGAAGGGCATCCAGTTCGCCGCTATCAGCCCCGACGACGGCCTGCTGATGGGCCCCGGTGTGGCGGTGCCGAGGCTGCTGCGCCGGCTGGGCCTGTCCCTCGACGACATGGACCTGATCGAGATGCATGAGGCCTTCGCCGGGCAGGTGGCAGCCAACCTGGCTGCCTGGGAGCACGGTTGGAAGGAGGAGCCGATCGGCAAGGTGGACCGGGACAAGCTCAACCAGCTCGGCGGGTCGATCGCCATCGGCCATCCCTTCGCTGCCACCGGCTCCCGGATCGTCAACCAGCTCGCCCATGAGATGGCCCGCCGGGATGCCCGCTACGGGCTGATCAGCATCTGCGGTGCGGGAGCCACCGCGGCGGCGATGGTGCTGGAGCGTCCCTGACCGATGGGTATCGACCTGGGCCGCTTTGGGGTGTGGCGAAGGGTAGGGGAGATTCCGGCGGAGTTAGCCGTTGCCGTCGAGGAGCTTGGCTATGGGGCTATCTGGGTCGGTGGGTCGCCGCCCGGGGACCTCACCGCCATCGAGGAGGTGCTCCAAGTCACCGAGCGCATCCCTGTCGTCACCGGCATCGTGAACATCTGGCGTGACGATGCAGCCACCGCGGGTCGCTCTTATCTGCGGATCGAGGAGCGCTATCCGGACCGCTTCGTCCTCGGTATCGGGGTGGGACATCCCGAGGGGATCAAGGACTACCGGAAGCCTCTGGTGGTAGTCGGCGATTACATCGACCGGCTCCGAGCCCTCGGCGTGCCTAAGGACCGTCTCGTACTGGCAGCTCTGGGTCCGCGGGCTCTGAGGCTGGCCGCCGAGCGCACCGCGGGCGCTCATCCCTACCTGACCACTCCCCGGCACACGGAGATGGCGCGCCGGGTGATGGGGGAGGGGCCGCTGCTGGCTCCGGAACACAAGGTCATCCTTGGCGACGGCGACGCCCGGGAGCGGGGCCGCAGGATAGTGAGCCGATACCTGCGGTTGGTCAACTACCGCCGCAACCTGCTCCGCGAGGGTTGGAAACCCGCGGATCTCGACGGTGGCGGTAGCGACCAGCTGGTGGATGCGTTGGTCCTCCACGGAGATGCCGAGAAGGTGGCGGCTGGGCTGCGGGCCCACCTCGACGCCGGGGCCGATCATCTGGGCATCCAGGCGCTGGGAGACGATCCCCTCGCCGAGTACAGGACCTTGGCCGGGTTCCTGTTGAGGTAGGGCCTAGGGGCGGGGTGATCCCGTCCTGACGGCTGCGGCGAAGGCGCCGGCGAACCAGCCGGCGAAGCCGAGGGCGTATACCTTGACCAGGTCGGGGGCGGTGTTAGGCCGGTTCAGCCACATGCCCAGCACTGCCATGCCGACCAGGGCGTAAACGACGATTCCGGTGACGAGGAGGGGGTCGCTTCCCGCCGAGGCGAAGGCCCTACCCAGGGTGGCGTCGGGGTGGTAGCGGCGGGCCCGCTGCATCTCGATGCCCAGGATGGCAGCCAGCCCCGCGCCCACCGAGACGGTGAGGAACCCGGTGACGATCAGTAGCGGGTCGCTGATGACGAGGAAGGCCCGGCCGGCGTCGGGTGCGAACCACCACAGTTGGTAGATGACCCAGCCCCACACGGCGGCGAACAGGGCCATGTAGCCCAGGGCCAGCCCTTGGATGAGCCGTCGCACAGCCTCCACCGCCTTCACGTTCGGTGACTTATGAGTCTATTGCGTGGCCGGAGCAGCGGCTACTCGGAGGGTTCGACCAGGAGTGTGGGCGGATCCAAGAGCCCCCAGTCCGGCGGGCCGGGCACCGCGTCCACGGCCGAGCCTTCCGAGGTGAACGGGTTGGCCGTGTCGGTGACGAAGGTGGTGAACCGCCAGCCGGTGAAAGCGGGGATCTCGTCGCCGGGGATGAACCAGAAGATCATGTCCTCCCATATCACTGCCCGCGCCGTGGACGGGGTCTCGCCTCGGAACTCGCCGGCGTTGATGTCGGTCACTTCCAGCGTCCACAGTCGCTGTCCTTCGCTTTCCCAGCCCACAAGTTCGTACCAGTAATCGGTGCCCTGGAACGTGTCTCCCAGATAGGGCTCTTGGGCGACGTAATCGTTGGACGGGTCGCCGTCTGACTCGAAGACCAGACCGTAGATGTAAGACTCCCCGGTCACTGTGTCCACCGGAATCGGTCCTTCGAGGTGGCTGATGAAGACCAGCAGCTCACCTTCGGACGGAGCGTCGGGTGAGGCGCACACGGTGCGACGGCCGTCGACCATGGTGTCGCACTCGAAGGTGGTGTTGGAGAAGTTGCGTACTAGGTAGTCCGATTCGAGCTGGTAGGAGAACGTCGCCCAGCTCCCGATCTTCACCTCGGCGTTGTCCTTGCCCGCCTTCTTGCTGAGGTCGCTGAAGAAGAGCCTGATAGCGCCGGAACGCATCGAGTAGAGGTCGGCTATTCGCGTGGCGTCGTTCTGCCCCCATCCCCATGCCTCTCCCATGAAGCCCATCCTGGCGTCGGTGGGGCTTCCCCAGGCGATGAACGCGTCCATGAGCGTGATCACTTCGGTGGTGGTCGTGGTCGGTCGCGCGGCTGTTGTAGAGGTGGTCGAGGTCGCTACCGCGGCGGTGGGCGAGGACTCGAGACCGACGTCCTCATCGGGACCGCCGAAGGCCAGCCAGAGCAAGAACCCGCCCCCGAAGACGATGAGTCCGACGATGAACCACCACAGACAGCCCCGCTCCCGCCCTCCCCAACTCCAGGGAGAGGCCGGTTCGTCGTCACCGTCTTCTTCCGCCCACCAGTCCCGGTCCCTGGGTTCGTAGCCGAAGTTTCCGACCCGGAGCTGCACATTGCCGAGGCCCAACTCGTCGGGGCGGGTCCAATCCGAAAGCTCTCCGCCCACCCGTGGTCGGCCTCGAAATTGCCAGCTGACATCGCCGAACGGATTCGCGCCGAGGCTGAGGGGTCCTTCCCCGGACGGGGAGGGGTCCACCCACTCAATCGGTTGGTAGGTGTAGTCAAACGTTGACAGGGAGCCTTCGCGGGGATGGTCGGTGAGAACGGTCTGGGCCTCCGAAGGAGTGTCCCACACGACTTGCCGGGCCCGGGTTGGGCGGTCGAAACTCCAATCCAGGTCCAGCTCCAAGCTGACTCTACGAAACCGGAGCCTGGCTCCCGCATCCCAGTCGACCCTGTCGTCAACAGCTTGGCCGAGACGAGCGGGTTGCAGCCCTGCTATATCCAGGTCGAGGACGGTCCTGGCTGGAAGGGCTTCGAGGTCACCGGAGATGGAGCCGCCGAGCCGTGCCTCCTGGCCGGCTCCAAGTTCTAGCCTGCCCATCTCGGCGCCGAGTAGGTCTCCGAGACCCGGGTTGAAGGTCTCCTGCTGGTAGGTGTAGATGAGTGAGACGGTGGTGGGCTCGCTGCCATTGTTGCGGATCGTGGCGTAGTGGCTGTCTACCCGGTCAGAAGGTCCACCATCGCTTCCTGGTGCCAAGGCAACCCGGTGTCCTTGCTCTATGGAAAGTGTCGAGCCCGGGTCGGGCACGATCATCACCCCGGTTTCGATGGCTCCATTGGCCGGCACCGGAACGCCCACCTGCTGAATCACCGAGGGAACAGGAGCGGCCTGTTCTGTCCACCCGGGACTGTCCGGGGAAAGCGTGTGGCTCTCGAGGTTGAGGGTGGTCCCCTGGTCAAGGGTGTTGACCAGGCGCAGCACGCTCAGCCAGACGCCCGCTGCTTGGGTGCGCTCACCCGATGCCACCGGCGTGGTGGGTGTCAACTGACGGTCGTTCATATTCGTGACTGCAACCTACATGGCGCGATCCTCGCCGTGTCGACTGAATCAAGGGTCAGGACGGACTTGAGCCTTCAGTGGCCTTGGCCGCGGGCGGCTCAGTGATGCAGGTTCTTCTTGAGCGTCTTCTTAACGGTGAGCTGGACTTTGGTGAGGTCGTCGAGAAGTTGGGCGTAGAGGGGCATCCGTTTCGGAGTGCAGCAGCCCACCTGAAGCCGGCCGAGTTGACCTCCCACGTCCTCGATCGTGGTGATGATGACGTCGCCGACCGAGAGGTCGGAGGGGAGACGCTCCAGGCTGGCTCGGGTCTCCTCCAGGGTGTCGCCGAGATCGGCAATGCAGGGGGCGCGCTTGGAACTGCAGCACCCCTCGTGGAGTTCGTGCATCGACTTTTCGGCGTCGGCGAGGGCGGTGAAGGCTGGTGTCAGGGCTTCGGCTTCCATGGCCGAGAGAGCCTACAGGCCGTCTGCGGCTTCGCATACGCCAATCAGAATCCAGGGTTGCCGTTGCAGGCCAGTAGCCGGGCGAGGACCGCCTCTTTGCCGTCCCGGTCGGCCCGCTCCACCCCCTCCCAGTATTCGACGATGCGGAGGCTGGAGAAGGCGTCGAGTAGCTCGCCGGGTTCCACCCGGTAGGCGCCGGTGGGGCCGATGACGTCCCGGTCGGTCTTGAGGTGCTGCTCGGTGAGCAGCCAGCCGTTGGGTGCGAGGGCCGTTCGCGCCTTCGGCCACAGCCGCCGGTTGACGTAGCGGACCATGGTGACCAGGCGGTAGGCGTGTTCTGGGAACTCGGTCCGGTCGAGGTCGGCGACCCGGAAGTCGACGGCGAGGTTTCGTCGTTGGGCCTCCTCCTGGGCCCGGGCGATCGCCACCTCGGAGATGTCCACCGCTTCTACCTTGAAACCGGCTTCGGCCAGGTAGAGGGCGTTACGCCCGGTGCCACAGGCGAGGACCAAAGCACGGCCGCGGGGGATCCTGCGAGTGGCCGCCACTACAAAGGGGGAGGGGGTGCTGCGAGGCTGGTATTCCCCGGTCGCATACCTTTCGTCCCAACGCTGCTGCTCTTCTGCGCTCACCTGCCCAGGATACGGAAACCGTTCTGTGCGGGCTTACGGACCGTTTTGACCCAAAGACCCGCACAGAAAGGTCTGCCGGCTAGATCAGGGCGATGACGACAGGGATGGTGAACGCCGAGACGAGGGTGCCTGAAAGTAGGACGGCGGTGACGTAGTCGGGTTCCAGGTCGTGTTCGAGGGCGATGAGGGAGGTGAACACTGCCGCTGGCATGGCTGCTTGGAGGACGACCACATCGGCGGGGGCCCCGCTGAGTCCGAGGATGGCCACCGCGGCGGACGCGGCAAGGGGGTTGACGACCAGCTTCAGCCCGATGGGGAGTGCCGCCTTGGCTGGAGGCAAGACCTTTTCCATCCCGGCCAGTTGGACACCGAGGGTGAGGAGCATCACCGGGATCATCGCCGCGGCGATCAGCGAGACGGGCCGGTCGAACCAGAGGGGCAGGTCGAAGTTGGAGACGTTGACCGCCAGCGCAGGCACCACCGCCAAAGCCAAGGGTGTGGTGAGGGCCCGCCAGGCCGCTCTCGCCAGGTTGTGCTCTCTCGAACTGGCCAGGCCGACGCCGGTGAGGATACCGAGGGTGTTGATCGTGACCATGACGATGCCGGCGATCGGGAGGGCGCCTTCCCCGAGGGCGAAGGCGACGATGGCCAAACCAAAGTTGCCCACGTTGCCGTGGATCGAGGACAGCACTGTGGCCGAGGTGACCGACCTCGACGACCCGACCAGCCTGCCCGCCACGCCGGCTAGCACGCCGACCACCGCCACCGAGATGACGGTGGCGGCGACGATCCTTGCTACCTCACCCGCCTCGAGGTCGGCGCCGGAGAGGATGTCGAAGATGAAGACTGGTCCCAGCACCCAGTAGGCCAGGGTGGCCAGCCCGTGAGGCTTGACACCGACCGTCCGGGCAAGGAGAAACCCCGCGCCCACCACCAGGAAGACGGGGACCAGGATGTCGACGAAGATGCCCAGCACCGGAGGCACCCTAAACCCGCCCCCATTGCTTTCTGTGCGGGTTTGTGGGCCAAAACGGTCCGTGGATCCGCACAGAACGGACTGGAAGACCGCAGTACGTGCCTATCGACTACACCACGTGCTGGTGGGGTTCGCTCTAGCGGGTCATCTCGAACTCGCCGTTGGCACCTCCGCCCCCTTCGAACTCGATGTCGTAGGTGCCCGAGATCGTGCCGCCCTCGATGGTGCCGGTCACCGTCATCGAGGCAATGCCAGCGGTGGGAATCGCGGTGGCTTGGAATTGGAACCCATCAGCGGTGACGGTCAAAGTGAAGGGGCCGAATAGTTCAGACTCTCCCTGCACGGTTCCCGACCCCAGCTCGTCGAGGGGCAGGCCGATGGACTCAGGCTCGGGGTCCAGCTGGCCGAAGACCTGGCCGTCGAGGTTGAAAACGACCACCAGGTTGTCGCCGGAGACGGTGAGCGTGGCCGACGCGGCACCGGAGGAGCCAAAGGTCAGGTTGCGCCACTCGCCCTGATAGTCCCCGGCGACCGCCTCCGCAGCCTCCCTGGCTCCGGAGGTGGTGGTAGTCGTTGGGGGAGTGGTGGTCGTGGTCACCGGGGTTTCCTGGGTGGTGGTGGTCTCCTCGGCGACCTCCGCTGTGGTGGCCGTGGGCTCTTCGGTCTCGGGGCTGGTGGAGGTGGCGCAGGCGGCCACCACCAGAACCATGACAATGAACAAGCAGATTCGCCTCACCATGAATACCTCACTCGACTTAGCTGCGTCGAGCCTACTCATGCGGTTCGCCCGAACGCCGCTTGCCCCACGGGCCCAGCGCCCTACGGAACGTACTGTTCGTCGAGGCGGACCACCTTGCCGTCTTCGATGCTGATCCACCAGGGGTCGAAGCGGAGTACGGCGAGGCGGTCCTCCGCTGGGGCGGCCAGGGCGGCGAGTAGGTCGCCATAGGAGATCAGATCAGGCTCCAGGTCCTGGTCGTCGGGGTATTCGAACCAGATCGATGTGACCGCCAGATCCCGAGACACCGGCACAGTGAACACCTTGGGGCTGTCGTTGCGGATATAGAAGTCGTTAGGGACCGGGATTTCGGTTTCCCCGTCTTCGGCGGCGGCCCGGTTGGCGTCGGGTCCAAAGAACCAGACCGCGAGGTCGAAGGCCACCTGGTTTTCTGCAGTCCCTTCCGGCTGCAGGGAGCCGAGGTAAACGCCGTCGGCGAGCCTGTCGACACCCTCGTCGGATCCCAGCCAGGGACTGACCAGTTCGCCATGCTGGTAGGCGGGCAGTTCGCCATCCCAGTCGGAGTCCCGACCCACGAGAGAAGCGAAGGTAGCCCCGGCCCAGAACGTGCGCAGACATGCTCGGCAGCGGAGATCGATGACGAAGAAGGTTTCCTCGGGGAGGGCGAGCTCGAAGGGGCCGCGGGACAGGATCAGGCGCTGGCCGTCGAAGTCGTGGAGACGGACCCAGGGGGAGTAGAAGCTGCCCACGGGGAGGTCGACGATGGCGATGTCGCCGTTGGTGACTATCAACCGGGCTGGCCTGGCGATCTCCGTGGGCCGGCCCTCGTTGTCGTAGACCACCTTCGGTGGAGTGACCCTGGCCGTCAGGCCGTTGGCTGCCGTCCAGATCACGGTCTGAGGCCTGTCGACACTGCCCTCGAAGCGGACCCGGGGGCTCTCCGGAGGATCGACGTCGGCTCCGGTGCGTAGGTCGACCCACCGTGACGGACTGATCTGGGCGACGGGCCCGGTGTAGGTGGGGGTGACGCCCAGCAGAGAGACCTGGCCTTCGAGAACGAGGGCCGGCTCCGGAGTGTCGGCGGGAAACCACCACAGCCCGTCGAGATCGTTCCACACGAATCCTCCGGAGCCGTCGCGGAAGAGGTTGTTGTCGCCGAGGGTGACGTTGGGCATCCACAGCATGATCCCGGTGTTGGTGAAGATCCCGTCGGGACCGTAGGTCAGCCACCCCGCCGAGCGGATCACTTCCCAGTCCACACCGGCTTTGACGGTGGTCGTGGTGGAGGTCTGGACCGTGGTGGCGGGGGGCACCGTTGCGGTTGTAAGCGGAACCGTTGTGGTGGTGAGCGGCCCCAGGACTGTGGTCGTCTCCTGAGCAAGGGTGGTGGTCGCAGGAGCGGTGCAGGCGGCGGTCACCAGAGCCAGCACCGCAAGACCTGTCCAGAAGACCCTCTGTGACATCGAATAGAGAACTGCAAGTACAGGTAGGGAAGTTCCCGGCTCAGCTTCCCAGAGGCTCGGACAGCTCAGGGTCCCTACAAACCCGACCCTTCCTGTGTCGCGTTGTTCTGTGAGGGTTTTTGGTGGCTATACCGCGGATAACACTCACAGAAAGCTTGGGTCACGGTTCAATCGTCTATGGCGGCTATGTCAGGGAGGTTTTCTGAATCGAGCTGGGCTGTGGAGATCACCGTCCATCCGGCGGCCCGCAGCGCCTCGTGTTTGCGGCGGATGAACTCTTCGTCGTAGTCGGTCTCCCGGTCATAACCCATCTCCTCCAGCCCCTCGAAAACGTGCTCTATCCCCTTCTCCAGGGTGATCAGCTCGTACCCGTCGCCCGTGTAGCGGTAGGCGCCGCCGAACCGGTCTAGATTCAGATAACGGCGGGTGATCCCGTGCTTGTATAGCTCGATCACCACCCCGCAGTCTTCGGTGCGGTTCATCCACATGAACCCGCCGCACCACTCTCGGGGGATTGCCCTCTCCAACGGCCCCCAGTCGGGGTCGGTACCCAGGTTATCCTCCGCCCAGGCATCGAGGATGCGGCTGATACGCAGCACCATCTCGTCGCGACTCGGTGTCTCCATCTCCCCTCCAGGATCTCGGATATCTCCGATCCTGCCGGGCTCAGATACCGAAGGGAAGAGGTTTGGTAGCGAGCTTCAGGGCTCGATGATGACGAAGTTCTGCTTGAAGCGTCGCCCCACCATCCGGTAGATGAAGTCGCGGACGGGTGGGACGAGGAGGAGAAACCCCAGGGTGTCGGTGATGAACCCGGGGGAGATGAGGAAGGCCCCGGCCACCAGGATCAACGCTCCGTCGCTTAGCTCCCGTCCCGGCAGCTCACCCCTGCTGAGACGCTCCTTGAGGCGTCGCAGCACGGGGAGCCCGGAGAGCCGCACCAGATAGGAGCCGATGAGGGCCGTGGCGAGGGCCAGGCCGAGGGCCCAGGGGAGACCGATCCACGACCCGACCCAATAGAAGGTGGCCATCTCGGCCAGGGCAACGAGGGCGAAAACCGTAATGAACCGCACCCGCCCACGCTACCGCAGGGTGGAAGCTTGGAGAGGAGACCGCTGCGGTCAGTTGAAGCGGCGGAGACCGGCCACCCGTCGGTCCCGCTCCTCGACGCAGCGTCGGCAGACGGGGAGGCCTTGATAATCCCGGGTGGGTACCCACACCTTGCCGCAGAGGGCCCGGATGGGCTTTCCCTCCACATATCCGCGCATCTGCTGGTCCTTGGTGACGATGTGGGCGACAGCGTCGTCGTCGCCCTCGTCAACTCGGGTCTCGGGGAGGGTCCTGGTGCGCCGGTCGGTCATCGCCGCAAAGGGTAATGATTCCGTTCTGTGCGGGTCTACCCACCTATACGGTCCGCGAACCCGCACAGAATGGAAGCTCATCGCCCCATGGTGTAGAACTCGTCGTTGGGTCTCATCGCCAGGAAGTTGGCCATGCGGTTGCTGAGCGCAAAGAAGGCGGTGATGGCGGCGACATCCCAGATGTCCTCGTCGTCGAGGCCGTGGGCCCGCAGCACCTCGAAGTCGGCTCCCTCCACCTTGTAGGACTCGTTGCCCACCTTCACCGCGAAGTCGAGGATGGCTCTTTCCCGCTCGCTCAGGTCGGCCTCCCGGTAGTTGACCGCCACCTGGTCGGCGATGAGCGGATTCTTCGTCCGGATCCGCAGGATCGCTCCGTGGGCCACCACGCAGTACTGGCAGTTGTTCTCCGCGGAGGTGGCCACCACGATCATCTCCTTCTCCGCCCTGGACAACCCTCCCTCTCGGTCCATGAGGGCGTTGTGGTAGTCGAGGAATGCTCTCATCTCGTCGGGTCGGCGGGCGAGGGCCAGAAACACGTTGGGCAGAAACCCGGTGCGCTCCTCGACGGCGCGGGCAACTTCCTTCAGGTCGTCGGGCAGGTCATCTATCTCAGGTACCGGGTAGCGGCTGATCGGCCTTTCGCTCATGGGCCTCCTTTCCGTCTTCGGGGATATGATCGCAGGCGGAGAGTGCGCTCAGGTCGTCTTCGTCGCCAGGTCAGTTGGGAACCATGGCGCTAGCCAGGGGTCGTGCTCTGCTTGGTCCGTCGGCCCCTGCGAGGCTCTGATGTTGGCGGGTTCGGCGTCCCAGAAACGCCGGGGCGTAGGCCATCTAGTGTGGTGCCAGCCGAACTCGGAGGCTTGAGATACCCCTTCCCCGTTGGCTGGCCAAGATCAACAGGCGGGTCTTCAACCCCATAGAGGTGCGTCGTGGGGCTCGGCCGGTGGTAGTTCACGTCGGTCGATCCTCGGGCGCCACCTACTACACGCCCATTGACGCCCACCCCACCGACGCTGGCTACGTGCTGGTCATCAGGTATGGCCCCGAGTCTGATTGGGTGAAGAACATCCTCGCCGCCGGTGAGGCCATCCTCCGCCTGGACGGCGAGAACCATCGGCTCGGATTGCCGCGTCTCGTCGGCCAGGAGGAGGCCGTGGCCGCCCTGCCCTCCGGCTACGAGCCGGGAAAAGACTTCTTCAGGGCCTCCCTTTACCTACTGCTGGCAACCGCTGAATAAACCTCGACTCCCATACCCCGGCCCGGGATCCGGGGCGCTACACCTCGCAGTCGGAGGGGTTAGCCGCCCAGGTGGATGTCCCGGCGCTGGAAGGCGGCGACGGCGATCCCGACGAGTAACGCGAACAGGCCGACCAGCACCCCGGCATCGCCCCATGCCATGCCCTGGTTGAGGGGGTCTCCGCCCAGGTAGTAGTGGTACGGACTGAGGCGGACCCAGTCGGCAAGTCGGTCGTTCAGCGGGAAGAAACTGTCCACGAGGTAGGCGGCGAAGGCGACCCCGGCGGCGCCGTAGCCCGCCACCTGTACCCGACCCGATGCGGCGCCAACCGCCAGACCCAGGGCGCCGATCACGAGCGCGAACAGCGTTGCCAGCACAGAAGCGGCGGCCACGTTGGCGACGTTGAGTTGGAGCCCGAACGGCGACGCACCCAGCAGCGTCGAGACGAACAGGACCGCACCGCCAAGGACGCCCCCCACCACCATGGCCGCGGTCTTTTCCAGCACCACCCGGGTCCTGCTCACCGGGTTGGCCAGCAGCAGGCCCAGGGTGCGGCGCTGCTCCTCGCCGGCCACGGCCCGGGCGCCGATCGCCGCGGTGATGGCGATGAGGATCGCCGGGGCGGTGATGGCGTACACCTCGCCCTGGAACCAACCCTCCGGTGTCGCCATGTCGGCTTGACCCACCAACGCGAGGAGGACGTCCGGCATCTGTGACGTGAACTGCCGGAGGGTCTCGTCGATGGCGTTGTACATCGGCCCCATGATCACCGTGAGCCAAAACAGCAACACCAACGAGATGACGATGACCACCTGGTTGTCGGAAACCGTCTTGACCCACAGGGCCGACACCCTTCCCGATCCGGCGATGCGGTCGACGAACCGGCCCACGGTGGGATGGGTCTGTAGCCGGTCGATGAGCGACGCCCCGGCGCCATTGGCCCGCAGATCGCGGCGCCCCAGACCTAGCAGGCCCGCGGCGAAGAACACCACGGCACCCAAGAACAGCAACGCCAGGTAGCTGGGATCGACGCCTTGGTGGACCGGGTCGTTGCCCGAGTACCAGTACCAGGGGAAGGCCTTGGCGAAGTCGGCGAGCGACTCGATGAGGGGCAGGACACCGGCGGCGACGAACGACACGATGAGCACGACCCCGGTGATGCCCGACGCAACGGTGGTGCGGCCCGTGGCGGCACCGATGCCGAGCGCCATGAACCCGAAGAAGAGCGCCGTGGCGAACAGGTGCACCATCTGCGCCTCGAGGTGCAAGCCGGTGAGGTCGACGCCGAGCATGGCCGGGACCAGGCGGCCCGCCGCCCACAGGATCGCCGTGCCCCACAAAACCAGGGCGACGAGAGCCTCGCCCTTGGCGATGAAGACGTCGGCCCGGCTCACCGGGTTGCCGAGGAGGAGTCCCATCGTGCCGTGGCGTTCCTCACCGGCCACCCCCTGGGCACCAGCGGCGATGGCGATGCCGACGACGGTCATCCCACCGTAGAAGCCGTACACCGCCCCGTAGGCGAGGGTGGCGGCGTCGGTGGCGTTCCCGAAGCCAAACAGGTTGCGGAACGCCTCCGGAAGGTTCCTATACAACGAGAGGTCGATCTCGCGGTAGATCGCCATCCCCATCCAAAGGAATAAGGCGATGAGTACGGCCCCGATCGTCATTCCGGCCCACCGATCCCGCAGCGCCTTGCGGGCGATGGTGACGACGGCGACCGGCCGCGACGGCGTAGGGAGCGGAGCCACAGACGCGGTCACGACGTCACCTCCACCGCTTCGGCGTCGGCGACCTCGTCGCGGTAGTAGGTGAGGAAGATCTCTTCGAGGTCGGCCTCACGGGTGGACAGGTCCTCCACCTCGTAGCGACCGGCCACCGTCTCCAGCAGGGGGCCGAGCCTGCCCTCATACGACAGTACGACACGATGGTTTTCCACCAGAGCCTCGCGCACGCCGGGAACACCGGCGAACAGGTCGCGATCCACCTGCTCGGCGAACTCGATCTCCACCCGCCGGATCGCCTTAATGCGCAGGTCCTCCACGGTCTCGACGGCGACGAGCCGGCCCCGACGGATGATCCCCACCCGATCGGCCACCTTCTGCACTTCGGAGAGGCTATGGCTGGAGAGGAACACCGTGCGGCCCTCCGAGATGGTCTCCCGCAGCAGCTTCTGGAACTCATGCTGCATCAGGGGGTCGAGCCCGACACTGGGCTCGTCGAGGATCAGCAGCTCGGGCCGGTTCATGAAAGCCTGGATGAGCCCGATCTTCTGCCGGTTGCCGCTGGAGAGGTCGCCTACCTTCTTGGAGAGGTCTGCTTCGAAGCGGTCGGCGAGGGCGTCGGCGTAGGCCCAGTCGACACCGCCGCGGAGGTTGGCGAAGAACCGCAGGGTGTCTCGTCCGGTGAGGTTGGGGTAGAGGGCCAGGTCGCCGGGGATGTAGCCGATACGGGGGCGGATCGCCATCCCGTCGCGGTGGCTGTCGAGACCGAGGATCGTCGCCGTGCCCCGGGTGGGGCGAATCTCGTCGAGGAGAGTGCGGATGGTGGTGGTCTTGCCGGCTCCGTTGGGGCCGAGGAACCCGAAGACCTCGCCGAAGCGCACGTCGAGGTCGAGGTCGACCAGGGCGGGGAAGTCGCCGTAGTGTTTGGTGAGGCCGCGGGTCTCGATAGCGGATTGGGGGCTCATTGCTAGGTCCTTTCGGAGGGGGCGTAGCTGTCTTGGATCTGTTCGAGGTAGGTGGGGTCGAGGACGCCGTGCGTCAAGATCTCGGCGCCCATGGTGAAGTAACGGGCTCCTGCGGCGGGATTGGCGTCGGCGGCGGTGAGGTCGATCCCGAGCAGCCGCTCAATATGCCTGTGCAAGGCGAGGGCGCCGAGCGACCACATGGTCAGGACGACGGCTCGGGCCTCGGGGTCTCGGGTAGGGCCGACGGTGCCGGCCTGCTCGCCGGCGGCGAGGTAGGCCTCCGCGTCGGCGACGAGATGATCGACGAGGGCGGCGACCTCGGGTGAGTCGTCTTGTAGGACCTGGGCGAGGTAGCGGGCAAGGGGAACTGGGTGACCGTCGGCATCCTCGATACCGTCGAGGGCTGTCTCCAAGCTGCCGCCGAGGGCCTGGGTCTTGACCGACCGGATCAGAGCTGCAACGTGCTCATCGCAGGCGCGACGGAGGTCGGCCATCGAACCGAAGTGGTGGATAACCAAGGCGGGGGAGACGCCGGCGCGCGCTGCCACCCTGCGAGCGCTGGTGGCCGCGACCCCATCCTCGGCGATGGAGGCGATGGCGGCATCACGGATGCGGGCCGCGGTCGGCGACAGGTCATCGGTGGGATTCACTTGCATGCGCGTCCCGTCGTTGAACGACTGTTCAAGATGATATACAGCTTGGCGGCGACCTAGGGCGGGGCGGGCCTGGACAGAGGCTCCTCGTTACCCTTCCTCGTATGGCGCGGATGCCCGCCGCGTTGGATGAACGGTTCCTCGTCGGTGACGTCGAGCCTGCCTATCTGAGCCTCTGGAGGGAGGACCGTCTCGCCGCCAAGCTCGAAGCCGCCCGGGTGGAACTGGCCGACTGTCGGGCCTGTCCCCGGGACTGTGGTGTCGACCGACTCGGTGACGAAACCGGGGTGTGCCATGTGGGACGGCGCGCTCGGGTGGCGTCAGCGTTCGCCCACTTCGGGGAGGAGGACTGCCTCCGGGGTTTCCGAGGGTCAGGCACCATCTTCTTCTCCTACTGCAACCTCAAGTGCGTCTTCTGCCAGAACTGGGACATCTCCTCGGCTCCGGCCGGGGAGGAGATGGGGCCGGACCAGATCGCCGAGGTGATGCTGGCCCTCCAGGCGAGGGGCTGTCACAACATCAACCTGGTCACCCCGGAACACGTCGCCCCTCAGATAGTCGAAGCCCTGGCGGTGGCCATTCCCAGGGGACTGTCGCTTCCCATCGTCTACAACACCTCCGCCTACGACGGGCTGTCTTCGCTGCAGCTCATGGAGGGTTTAGTCGACATCTACATGCCCGACTTCAAGGTGTGGCGGCCGGAGACCGCCCGCAGGCTGCTCCGGGCCATCGACTACCCGCAGGTGGCCCGGGCGGCGATAGCCGAGATGCACCGCCAGGTGGGAGTGCTCTGCTTCGACCATCGGGGCCTGGCCCGCCGGGGAGTGCTGGTACGGCATCTGGTGATGCCCGGGCTGGTGGACGAGTCGGCGGACATCTTCCGCTGGCTGGCTACCGAGGTGTCCCCCGACACCTACATCAACATCATGGGCCAGTACCGGCCGGAACACAAGGTGCGGGGAAACCAGCGCTACGCCGACATCGACCGCCGACCCTATGGCGAGGAGATGGCCCGGGCCTGCGCTGCCGCCCGGGAGGCGGGTCTGTGGCGCTTCGACGAACGATGGCTATGACCGGCGACATCTACAGGGAGTCGATAGTCCCGACCCGCTACTGGCACCGTCTCGACAACGGCCGCATCCAATGCGACCTCTGCCCCCGGGCCTGCAAGCTCCAAGAAGGCCAGCGGGGGCTGTGTTTCGTCAGGGCGCGCCTCGACGACCGGATCGTCCTCACCACCTACGGCAGGGCCTCGGGGTTCTGTATCGACCCTATCGAGAAGAAACCCCTCAACCACTTCCTCCCCGGAACGGCGGTGCTCTCCTTCGGCACCGCCGGCTGCAACCTGGCCTGCAAGTTCTGTCAGAACTGGGACATCTCCAAGTCGAGGGAGTACGACACGCTGGCCGCCGAAGCCTCCCCCGAGGCGATCGCCGCCACCGCCAGGGAGTTGGGCTGTTCCAGTGTGGCCTTCACCTACAACGACCCGGTCATCTTCCACGAATACGCCATCGACACCGCCCGGGCCTGCCACGAGGTAGGGGTCAAGACGGTGGCGGTGACCGCCGGGTATGTGAACCCCGAGCCCCGGGCCGAGTTCTACACCCACATGGACGCCGCCAACATCGACCTGAAGGCCTTCACCGACTCCTTCTACCGGCGGATCTGCGCCGGACGGCTGGAGCCGGTGTTGGAGACCATCGAATACGTCCACAAACAGGCCGACACCTGGCTGGAGCTGACCACCCTCCTCATCCCCGGCCACAACGACTCAGACGAAGATATAGACCGGCTCACCGCCTGGGTGGCGGAGACCCTAGGGCCTGATGTGCCCCTCCACTTCACCGCCTTCCACCCCGACTACAAGATGCTGGATGTGCCTCCCACCCCAGCGGCCACGCTGACCCAAGCCCGGCGGATCGGAATCGAAAACGGCCTCCGCTACGTGTATGTCGGCAACGTCTCCGACCCACAAGGCCAGACCACCTACTGCCACCAATGCGCTGCGGTGCTGATCGAACGGGACTGGTACCGGCTCGGAGTATGGGGCCTGGACGCAGAGGGGAGATGTGCCCGATGCGGGACCGCCTGTGCCGGAGTGTTCGACCCTGAAGGTCCCGGGTCGTGGGGGCCTCGACGCCTGCCGGTGATGCTCAAGTTGCAGCCCGACGGAGACGCCTACCACCGGAGAGGGGGCCGCCGGCCCGGTTGGTGATTACCGCGGGATCGCCTGCGCTTTTTCGAGGAGTTCGAGTACCAGCTCGTCTTTCCGGCTTTCGAGACGGGCCTTGACCAAGGCGGGGTCGGCTGAAGCCTTGCCGTCGAGTCCGATCGCCTCTCCTATGGCCTGTACCGCGTCTCGGGAATCGTCGGGGTCGGCTCCCACTGCCAGTTTCGCCCTCCCGGTCGGAGAGGCTTCCGCTAGCTGCTTCCGCGTCAAACCTGTGAACTCGACGGTCCTGGGCGACGTCCTGACCAGGAAGATCCAGTCTTCGCGTTCCAGACCCAGCGACTCCGCGTGCCTTCGGATCGAACCTATCGAGGGTCTGACACCCCATCTGATGCTGAGGGATCCAGATCGGGTGTTCACGTGTCCCTTCGCCAACGGCTGAGAGCCGAGGTGGACGGCGAACGCCTTCGGTATGTATAGGCCTGAACCTCGAAGCACGTTGTGATCGACGTCGATGCGGAGTGCCCAGTGTCCGTTGATCAGGTAGCACCCGGCGGTGTTCTCCAGGCTGGCTTCCGGCAGACAGGGCTCATCCGGCCTCCGGAGCCGGACGTATCCCGACTCGGTGACGAACAGGGGATGCATGTTCGCGGACATGTCAATGGAGCTGGGTGACACACCGTAGGCATCGCTCAGGTCACGCCCCAGGTCGGCTATTGCCAGCCGGGGTGTCTCCCGGAGCCGCTCTGCCATGGCGGCGACGATGCCCGGGTACTTCTGGCCGCCCCATTCGGCCAGCTCGTAGCGGTTCTTCCCGGTGCGGACTATGTCGGGATGTGCGTGTACCGCGTTGGCGAAACTCTGCCGCTTGACATCCGGTGGCTCCAACTCGTAGAGCTCGTCCATGCTCATCGGGCGTCCGAAGACCTTGAGTCTCTGAACCGCGCGTTCGCCCCGGACTCGCGCTGGCAGGATCACATGATCGGCGAGAAGCTGAAGGGGGAGCTCTTCTGCAACGGCTTCGGCGTAGGCGGGGTCGA
The DNA here is from genome assembly GCA_046756405.1 of Acidimicrobiia bacterium. Lineage (GTDB taxonomy): Bacteria > Actinomycetota > Acidimicrobiia > Spongiisociales > ZC4RG35 > JBHHWH01. The sequence goes on from JBHHWH010000021.1 coordinate 27,517, forward strand.
CGCCGTGCTCGACGATCGAGTCGTGGAACTCCTGTTGGGTGGCGGTTCCTCTGTCGGCGACCGCCTCGAAGGCCTGCCGGGCCAGATCTCCAAGGGTGTCGAATCTTGCTCTGAGAACCCATTCGTCGACGATCCTGTAGGGGCCGGTGTACCAGAGCAGGAAGCGTCCGGGTAGTTCCATGTCCCTGAAAGGGAGATCTTCAACGGGGAAGGCGACACCTCGACTGCGCAGAGCCTCCCGGGCGTCTGCCATCACCACGGCATATTCGCTGTCGGCTGTCTCCGTCATTGCCTTCTCCAAGCTGCGCTGGATCTGGCGGACGCGCTCGCGGGTGATACCGAACTCGTCTCCGAGGCGCTGGAGGGTGTACATGCTGGCCCCGAAAGGAGGCAGGATGCGCGTCGACGCTATCCGCCTCTCCCGTCCGTCAAGCCTGTCTATCACGTAGGTTGCGCCGGCCAGCCAGTCACGGGGTGTTATCGGCTGGATAGCGAACTCGGCGCCCATCGACTCAATCTTAGGGATCGTGGTCTGAAGCTCATCGGACCGATTCTGTTCGCGTCTGAGGAGGCGGTGCCGATCGTGGTCCGGTAACCGGCTCTTGGACCGTCGGCCCTGTGCCTGCCGTCGGCCCCCTTCCATCGCCTGGCGGGCTCTCGTACGTTCAGGGGATGACCGTCTTCGAAGAAGCCAGACCCGGAGTCTTCCCGGCCTGCTACCGGGACGCATTTTTCGGGCTGCGGCTCCGCCTCTACGACACCTCCGAAACCGTGGCACCCGATGGGGTCGTCTCGGTCGAGGTGGGCGACGACCTGGAAGCTGCCGTCACCTTGGGGGTAGGCGTCGTCACCGTTGAGATAGCCCGGAGCTGGGGCGTCTCGGTCGACGAGCTGGTGGCCACCGCCACCGCCAATGTTCGGGGGCTGGCGCATGAGAGGAACACCGTCGACGTCGGAGAGTCGGGTTCGGTCGAGGTGACGGTGGGACACCGTTACGTATCGAGCCTCCTAACTTGCCTCGAAGAAGACCTCCTCGGTCCCGAAGGCGCCATCGTGGCGGTCCCCCGTTTCGACGTACTGCTCACCGCGCCAGTGGTCGGTGCGGCCACCTTCGAAAGTCTCGAAGCCATGATGCTCTATTGCGATGACATCTATGACCCCGACGACGGCGGCATCTCCCCCCACGTCCGGTGGTTGTGGCACGGCGGCCTCCACCGGATCACCGACCGGATGTCCGACGGGGCGGTGGACATCGAGCCTGCGATGAACGTCGCCGCCTTCTACTTCGTCGAAGCCCTGGCGCATCTGGTACATCCCTGCGAGGAGTGCGACGGGACGAGTCCCTCCTAGCCGATATTGTGTCAGCCATGGACCTCGATGAGCACCTCCGGGCGATCGCCGCCGAAGAGACCGAAGACGGCCGCACCAGTTTTGTCGGATTGCTGGAAAGGTGTCTGGCTGAGACATCGCTGGCGGATGGGGCGGCGGCCGAGGGTTTCACCCCGGAGGAGTATCTGATCTGGACGCTAGAAGCCGACGATCAGCTTCTGGTACGGGAGAAGAAAGACCTGGTGGTCCGTTACGGCGACCTTCTCGACGGCCTGGTCCTCACCCACCGTCTCGACGAAGACGAGATACGCACCGGACTGGTTTCAGCCACTCCGGATCTGGTGGGCATTGAGATCGACCTAGACCCCATCCCCCTCGCCGCTGGCGGTACAGCCCGGCTCGAGTTCAACCACGGAGACGAGACCCGCTTCCACGACCAAGGATCCTTCGAAGGCCCATCGGGCTGGCTGGACGGCTTCTCCGCCGGCGACCTGGTGGCGTTCGTCCGGGTGGGAGACGCCCTGAACCTCGAAGCCGTCGCCGAAGTGGGCGACCCGGCCGAAGAGGTGGCGGCACTGTCAGCGGCCTTCACCGGGCTGTTCGACCGACCGGGTATCGGTGCTGAGCCCAGTGAGATCCTCCTGGAAGCCATCATTGAACACCCCGACCTGTTCCGCCGTCCCGTCCTTCCTTTAGGGGAGCTGCTGGGCCGGGCCGGCCTGGAGGTCAGGGGTGCCTGGGCCGGTCCTACAGGGGAGGAGTGGAAGCCTCCCGGTGTGGCCCGCCTCGACGCGTTGACCCGTGAGATGGAGATCGCCTATCGGATGGAGTCCTGCTGTGCGGCTGCCTTCCGTGAGGCGACAGACCACTGGCGGGACCCCAACGCAGTGGATTCCGTCGTCGCGGCGAAGGCGCTGGGACACGGTGTGGTGGCGGACGCCTTCCTCAACTGGTACGACACCCTCTTGGACATCGAAAGCCCCCGGTTCGGCGACTACCTCAGGGACCTGATCGCCGCTTCGGGCCGCCATGCCGGACCGGTGCGCTACCTCTATGCCGTCCACCTCGACACCATCGGCGAGGCAACAGCCGCCGAGACCGAACTGGACACCGCTCTCAGACTGGACCCCGACTTCGGGCCTGCGGCGTGGATGCTCGCCGAATACAGCTCGGTCCGCGGAGATGTCGCCCGCACAATCTCACTGCTCCAACGGGCCGGCGTCGGCCCCGACGACGACGCTTTCGAATATTACCGCTCGCTCCTGGCGGAGGTTCCCCGGGTGGGCCGCAACGACCCCTGCCCCTGCGGTTCGGGCCGCAAGTTCAAGGTGTGCCATCTCAACCGCCCTGAGGTCAGCCCCAAAAAGAGGGTGGGCTGGATGCTGCGCAAGGTGGCCAACTACATGCGTTTCCACTGGCGCCACCACCGGTACACCGAGCTGGCGGTGGTGGCGGCGGTAGCCAATCTGGGGGAGCGGTTCGACGGCGACGGGGTCCTGGAGATGGCCGAAGACCAGTTCATCTTCGACCTGGAGATGTTCGAAGGCGGCGGCGTCGCCGACTTCCTCGCCGAACGATGGGAGATGATCCCCGCCGACGAGAGGGACGTCTACGAACTGTGGGCCCAGGCCACCCTCGCCCTCTGGGAGGTGATCTCGGTGGGGGACGGCTCGATCGAACTGCGGGATACCCTCACCGGAGACACCGTGGAGGTCTCCGACCGGTCGGCGGCGTCGGCCTTCCAAGCAGGCGACTACCTGCTGGCCCGTCCCCTCCTCGGGTTCGGATCCGCATGGTTCCCGGCCGTGGTCATCCCCGTCGACCTTCATCACCGTGAGTCCCTGTTGGAGTTGTTCAGCGACCAGTGGGATGCCTGGGATGTCGCCCACTGGTACGGAAGCACCCTCCGGCCGCCCACCTTCCAGAACTACGACAGTGAGCCCCTCGTGATGTGCGAAGCGAGCATGGAGCCGGCGGGGAGCTGGGAGGAGCTGGAGGCGAGACTCGACGAGCTGTATGAACGCGACGTGGAGGGGGCCTGGGTCAGCTTCGCAGAGGGCGGGCCCGCGGGCAGTTTCATCCGGGCCACCCTGGATCGGAAGGGGGACCGTCTCAGCGTGAGCACCAACTCGGTGGAACGACTCGACCGGGTTTTGGACGCTCTCGGAGATGAAGTAAGTCTGGTTGAACGCAGAGAGGAGGAGATCGACTGGGAGACGCTCGGCCAGGGCCCGACGCCTGAAACCCCGGAGGTACCTCAGGAGCTGGTTGACCAGATCGCCGAGAAGATGGAGGACTGGTGGCTGGAAGAGTCGGTGCCCGCCCTCGGCGGGATCACTCCCCGGGAGGCCGCCACAGACCCCACACGACGGGAAGACCTCGAGTCGCTGCTCCGCAGCTTCGAACAGATGCAAGGTCCGGGCTCGGCCATGCGGGCCTCCTCGCTGCGCCGCAAGCTGGGACTGGGCGACGGGTAGTCGGTGAGAACGTCTGGGGGCGGAGCGGACGGAGACGGCCAGTAGGTGAGATGTTGACCGCCGCCGAGCCTCCCCTTCCCTAAGCCGGCGTCGAAGTGAATGGGTGGAGAGGAAGAAGGGCGAGGCTCCGAGACCTGATGTGATCGCCCAAGCTAAGGCGTCGATCGCGCGCCACCGGAAGCTCTACAAGAAACTGGCCGAATAGTTGGGCGACTATCTGACAGTTGTCGACGTCCTGGCAATCCACGCCCTGCTGATCGACGAGTTCGGTGGCGACTCGATGGAGCACCACCGATTCATCATCGGGTTGATGGAGGCGGGCAACCTCGACTGGCAGCGGGTTGACGCCTGGCTGAGAAGCACCGTCGAGGAGTCCTAACCCGAAGAAGCAGATGCACTGGTCGGGGAGGCCGGTGAGTGTGGGGTGTTCGGAGTCCGCGGGTTGGTGTCAGACCGTTCAGAAGGCGGGTTGGAGATCGGGGCAGACGGAGAAGCGTTCCGCAACGCGGGAGTTTCAGCCGAGATCCTTCTCTTGGCTGTACAGCCTGGCCGCGTAGATGCTCTCGATCAGATCGACGAAGGCGTCGGCGCGTCGCTGATCGGGTGTCCTTGGTGCACTGAGGTCCTTACCGATTCTGTCGGCGTCCTCTACGAGTAGTCGGGCCTCCCTTCTCATGAGAGCACGGAGGAACGGGGCCATAACCTCCGCCGGCACTCGCTCGGCCATCAGGTTGACCCTCCCGTTCCGGTTTCTCTTCGTCTTGATGTAGGGGAAAAACCGAACGAGGGCGGTCAGCTCTTCGCCCATGATCTTGATTGGCTGGCTCATGGATCCGAAGGTAAGGGCTGGCTGAGACAGTTTCGGATCGGGGGTTGGTGATCAGTAGATGATGTCGAGCGAGTAGCGGAGAGCTCGATCCAACTGGGCCCGGGTGCCTGGGTCGAGGCGTCCCACGGGCTCAGGGTCGAGATCGGCTTTCGCCACCGTGATCACATTGTCGCAGTTGATCACCGCCCGCTCCGGAAGACCCTGTTCGGGGCCCACCTCGACCTCGGAGGGAATCCCCCGAATTGTCCTGGTGATAGGGGCGCAGGTCACCGTGTTGAGGAGGGGGATCGCCGTGTCCCGGGTGAGGACACAGACTGGCCGTCGTCCTGCGGGCGGTCCCAGGTCGGCCCAGATGATGTCGTTGCGGGCTACCACTCCGGGACAGTCTCGGCGGCCAGACGCCTCGACGTCTCGAGGAGCACTGGGTCGGGCGGGTACTTGGTGTAACCCTCGATCAGCCGCTTGTCGGCCTGGGCCCACTCGTCGGCTTCGAGCAGCGCCCTGGCAGCTCGCCGGAGGAGCTCGGAGCGGCTCACCTCGGTTCTTTCAGCCAGCTCATCCAACCGGGCGACGAGTTCGTCGTCGAGTTGAACCAGCACTTCACGTCTCGCCATGACCATATGCTAGACCATATGGCTTCCTGGAGGTCGCGTCTAGAGGGCCGTCTCCTGGAACCAGGTGGGGAGGAGGGGTTGCCGGGCCGGGCCCTACCGTCGCCGGTCAGTCCGAAGGGATCTCTACCACTGTCACCCCGTGGAGACCGGTACTCAGCGGTACCCGGGCGATCACCTGACCGTCTTCGACCAGTACCGCCTCCCCGGACCCGCTGACCGCCACCACCAAGATGTCGCCGGCGAAGGCGAGGTGGTGGGGGGTGGGTCCCACCTCTACGGAGGTGGCGACTCCGTCGCTGAACCGGACCACCGCCGACCCGCCGTTGTCCGACACCCACACCGACCCGTCGGGCCCGAGGGTGAAGTGGTGGGGTTCTTCGACACCGGCCGGGGCCACCGTGGTGGTTCCGGTCTCCGGGTCGTAGACGTTGAGGACCGACGACCCCCAGTTGGAGAACCAGATCCGCCCGGTGGTGTCCACCACCAGGTCGCGGGGCGAGCCACCGACGGTGACCTGCTCCGATACGTCG
>JBHHWH010000022.1:0-32660 GCA_046756405.1 Acidimicrobiia bacterium
CGAAACGCGTCGCCACCATCGAAGCCGCCGGCCGCCAACGTGTGCCCTTCACCACAGGGATCCTGGTCGGGATAGGAGAGAAGCCGGTCGAGATCGTCGACTCGCTCTTTGCCCTGGTCGACCTGGCGAAGCAGACCGGTGCGATCCAGGAGGTGATCCTCCAGAACTTTCGGGCCAAGGCCAATACGCCTATGCGGCGCTCGCCAGAGCCCGTGCCCCGCTGGTTCGCCCGGGTCGTCGCCCTGGCACGGTGGATTCTCGGCGCCGAGGCCAACGTCCAGGTGCCTCCAAACCTCACCGAGCACTACGAGATCTATCTGGATGCCGGGATCAACGACTGGGGAGGGGTGTCGCCGCTGACCATCGACTGGGTGAACCCGGAAGCTCCCTGGCCGCATCTGGCCGACCTGGAAGCCAGGACCGCCGCGACCGGTTTCGAACTCCGACCCAGACTGCCCGTCTACCCGGAGTACATCGATGATGAATGGATCCACCCGGGTCTGATCGAAGACGTGCGGGCTGCCGTCGATAGCGACGGCCTGGTACCCAAACCTCTGGAGGCGACAGCGTGAGGAAGGTTACGTATCTGCGGGTGAGGCCCGCAGAGATGCTGGGCGAGCCCACCGCGGTGAGCCGTCGTCGGGAAGGTACTACCACGGTGGAGATCCACGCTCCCACCGAGGCGGATCTCGCCGCCGCGGCGAAGGGTGACGTTCTCGTGGCGGGAAGCTCGCCCGAAGGCCCGGAGCCGGCAACGTGGGTGGTGGGTCCTGAAGTCGCCCTGTCGTTGGCAGAAGCCGGGGTGGTTCCGTGGCGTCTGACCCTGGTCGATGAGGGATCTCGGGAGCAGGTTCTCGATGCCCTAGCCCGGACACGGCCCGCCTTTCTCCGCACCGCCCGCTCCCGGGTCGCCGAAGCGGCCAGTCTCGTTGCTCTTCCTGGGGTCGACGCTGTCGTCTCGGTGTTCGTGGACGACCTGGACCAGGCCCGGCGTGCCATCGCCGAGGGGGCCGGGGACCTGCTGCTCCGCGACTGGGACGCCGGCCAGCTCGGTGAACTGCGTGAGGTCCTTCCGGGGGTTCTTCTCGTGGAGCGGAGCGCCTTTCCCATCGGCGTGGAGATCGACCTGGCGCGGGCAGTGCTGCCCGCCCCGGCGTTTACCGCCTGGCTCCATCAGACCGACGCGTCGGGGGTAGTGCGACCCCGCTACGAGTGGGCCCCCGGCAAGGAGGTCGAACCGCCCGTTCCTGAGCGCCGGTTCTCCGCCGAGTGGTCCGACGAGGCCTGGGTGGTGGGGAGACCTCCCGAAGGCCTGGAGGGGGCCGGGGAGCTGACCCCGATTCTGGAGCAGTCCCTGGAGGGTCAGCCGCCATCTGTGGCCGAAATCAAAGCCTTGTTCCGCGCTCGCGGCAATCAGGTGGACGCCATCGCCTGGACTGCCGACCAGCTACGCCGCCGCCGGGTTGGTGATCTGGTCACCTATGTGGTCAACCGCAACATCAACTACACCAACCTGTGTTACTTCCGCTGCGGGTTCTGCGCCTTCTCTAAGGGGCCCCGCTCTCTCAATCTGCGTGGTGCCCCCTACCTGATGGGGATCGACGAGATCGTGGAACGAGCCCGTCAAGCCTGGGATAGAGGCGCCACCGAGGTGACTCTCCAGGGGGGGATCCACCCCGACTTCACCGGCAACTTCTATGTCGACGTGGTGAAGGCGATCAAAGAGGAGATGCCCGACATCCACATCCACGGCTTCACCCCCCTCGAGGTGTGGCAGGGTGCCGAGACGCTGGGGATCACGGTGCGGCGCTTCCTCGAGGAGCTGAAGGAGGCTGGCCTGGGAACTCTCCCCGGGACGGCCGCCGAGATCCTCGACGACGAGATCCGGACCCATCTCTGCCCCGACAAGATCCGGACCGCACAGTGGGCCGAGGTGATGCTCACGGCCCACGACCTCGGCTTGAAGGCAACATCCACGATCATGTTCGGCCACATCGACCATCCCCGCTCCTGGGCCAACCACCTGGAGGTGATCCGCGAGATCCAGAGACGTACTGGTGGGTTCACCGAGATGGTGCCCCTGCCCTTCGTACACATGGGCGCTCCCATATACCTGAGGGGCCGGTCCCGACCGGGTCCCACCTGGGACGAGGTAGTGCTGATCCACGGTGTCTCCCGAGTCGCCTTCGACGGGTTGATCGACAACATCCAAGCCTCCTGGGTGAAGCTGGGGCTGGAGGGAGGAGGGCGTCTCCTCGAGGCCGGATGCAACGATCTGGGCGGGACTCTGATGGGGGAGATCATCACCCGCTCGGCGGGTGCTACCCACGGTCAGGAGGTAACCCCGGCGCAATTCCGTACTCTCATCGAGTCGGTGGGGCGAATCCCAGCGGAGCGGAGCACCACCTACGAGATCCTGGACCGGGTGGTCTAGGCGCTCACCGGGAGGGGGAGCCGATCCATTACTGCCAGCTCCAGGAACGTGTCCACGACCTTGGGGTCGAACTGGGTGCCGGAGTTGCGGCGTATTTCCTCGACGGCGTACTCCACGGGGAGGGCAGGCTGGTAGGCCCTGTGGGAGGTCATGGCGTCGAAGGCGTCGGCGACGAGCACTATCCGGCTCATGATCGGAATGGCCTCTCCCTCTAAGCCGAAGGGGTAGCCCCGACCGTCGTAGCGCTCATGGTGGTAGAGGATCGCCTCCGAGACCTTGGGGTCGAGCTTGTCCCGGGTCATGGCGAAGCCCAGCTCCGGATGGCGTTGCATCAGGTCCTTCTCGTAGTCGGTGAGGGGTCCCGGCTTGCCCAGCACTTCAGGATCGAGATGGATCTTGCCCACGTCGTGGAGGACTCCAGCCAGGGCGAGCCGGTCGATGTCGGTCTCCGGCAATTCCAGGCCCGTACCCAAGTCGACGGACAGGTTGGAGACGCGGTGAACATGGCCATGGAGGTCCTCGATGACAAGCTCCATGACCTCGATCAGAATGTCCTTCGGCAACTCCCTCATTGAGTCCACCCGCCAGAGTCTGACCGGAGATCCGAGGACTCTACATAGGCCTGCCGTCCCAAATGGGGACATGGGGCACAATGGGGTCCATGGACACCGCGGTCGCGCTGGTCGAGATCTACCTCCGTCTCAACGGTTACCTCACATTGTCGGAGTGGCAGATCCAAACCTTGAGCGAATCTGGCCAATGGCAGACCCTCACCGACGTGGACATTCTGGGGCTGCGTTTCCCCGGTGACATCTATCTGGTTGACCTCCACGATCCCGAACAGCGAGAGGCGATGAGGATGACCGGTGAGTTGCTCACCCTCGTAGAGGACACCGTGGACGTCATCGTCGGCGAGGTCAAAGAAGGAGAGGCGGTTTTCAACCCGGCGGTCTCCCACCATCAAACCCTGCATACGGCCCTCCACCGCCTCGCCTGGCTCTACGGAGAGGGAGACCTGGAGAAGATCGTCGAGGATCTAGGAGCCCATGGGGTCTGCTACACCCCGGCTCGGGGTGGAGGCACCATACGTACCCGACTGGTGGCCTTCGGCCGTGCTCCGGAGGTGACCCTCAACACCGTCCCCATCGGGAGGATCCTCAAGCGGCTCACGGCCATCTTCGAGACTCACGACAAGGTGCTCCGCTCGATGAGGTTCTCCAACCCGGCGGCGGCCACCCTGAACCTGCTGCACAAGACTGGGTTCCGGATCAGTCGCGACTCTTGAGTCGTTCCACATAGGCCTCAACGGCTGAGGCGTGCTCTGGCGTGGAGTGGGCCGCCGCCTGGAGGGCAGCCGAGAACTCGAGGAACCCGTCCAGGTTCATGCTCCTGGCCTGGCGCAGAAGACGCTTGGCCATGACCACCGCCGGCCGGGGTTTGGAGGCGATTATCGTGGCGAGATACAGGGCTCGCGACTCCAGCTCCCCGTCCGGGACCACCTCGAGGAGAATCCCCATCTCCACCCCTTCCTCGGCGGAGACGGAACGGGCGGTGAGAGCCAGTTCGGTGGCTCGCTGCCAGCCCACCACCCGGGGGAGGAGCCATGCTCCACCGTCGCCGGGGATGATTCCCATCTCGATGAAGGTGTGGGCGAACCGGGCCCTGGGCGTGCCCAAACGCAGATCACAGCCGAGCACAAGGTCGAAACCGGCGCCGATGGCCGGTCCACCGACCGCGGCGATGGTGACCAGATCGGTGTCGGCGAGGATCCGGGTCAGCTTCTGAATCGTCCGTCGGTAGTTCTCGATCAGTTCGGCGGCATTTCCGGCGAACAGCCCTTCCTGAGCTGCCATGTCGTGGATGTTCCCCCCCGCCGAGAAGGCAGGGCCCTCGGCGTCGATCACCACCACCCCGATCTCGGCGTCGGATTCGGCGCTTTCGAAGGCTGCGATCAGCGAATCGAGCAGATCACCACCGGTGAGGGCGTTCCGGGTCTCCGGCCGGGCCAGTGTGATGACTCTGACTCCGCCCTCGCTTCTTGTCCGTACCGCGCTCATACCAGTCCGTGCTCCCTGGCCGCGGCTACAAAGGCCCGGGCCCGTTCCGGGTCGACCGGGTTGCTCGCCTCTCCGTCGACCTTCAGCGACGAGCCCACGATCACCGCATCCGCGACTTCGAGCAGCTTCCCCAGGTTGGTGACGTCGGCTCCCGAGCCGACCACGAGGCGGGTTCCGGCAGGGATGGCCGCCTTGATGATCGTGGCCTCGTGAATGTCGGGCTCGGCGCCGGTACCCGACCCGGAGACGATCAACGCGTCGGCCATGCCCCGGCCCACTGTGTCCGTGGCGACGATGCGCGGGTCGGTGCCCGGCGGAGGGGTGGCGTGCTTGACGGCCACATCGGCCCAGATCTCGATGTCGGGAGCCAGTTGGGACCTGGCCCGGGTCAGCTCGGCGGCCCGGCCGACGATCGGGCCCTGGTCGGTGTACATGGTGCCGACGAGGACATTCACCCGGATGAAGGCCGCTCCGGTGGCCGCGGCGATGCCCAGGGCGGCGAGGGCGTCATTGCGGAGCACGTTCACCCCGAAGGTCAGACCGCCGAGCTCGGTCACTGCACCCACCGCCAAGGTCATGGCCGCCACCGTCTCGGGAGGCACCCGATCGGCGTAGAAGGGGGCGTCCCCGAAGTTCTCCACCATCACCGCGGGGAAACCGGCGTCTTTGAGAGCAGAGGCGTCGGCCAAGGCCCGGTGGAGCACCTTCTCCATAGAGCCGCCGAAGCGGGGCGACCCCGGTAGGGGCAGAAGATGGACCATCCCCACGAGACGGGGGAGATCGGTCACAGGAAGGCCCGGGCCAGCTTCAGCGCTTTCTCGGCGTAGTCGCCGGTGACTTTGAGACGGGTGTTGGCGGGTTTGACACGACGGACGACGATCCGGGCCCAATCCGAAGCAGAGCCCTTGATGAGCTGGTCCGTATCCTCGGGGCCGTAGACCCACTTGGCGTAGCCAGGTCCTATCACCTCCACCCGCACCGGCTCGTAGTCCTCGGCGGCCTGCTTGAAGGCGTAGGGGAGGGTCTTCCACCCCAGCCAGCAGATGTGGCGTATACGGGGGGTGTCCTCGACCTCGATGCCGAGGGTGGCGTAGATGTCGAGCCCGTGCATCCAGGTCTCCATGAGGCGGTAGGTGGCGAAGGTCCGGGCGCTCATGTCACCGGCGATCCACTCGATCCTGTCGTCGCCGTTGATATGGGACAGGGGTTCGACTACCCGGGCTCGAGCAGCCCGCCACCACTCAATGACGTCCTGAGGACGCATCTTCCTGCCCCGCTCGATGGCCTTCTTCTTCAGGGCATCCAGGTCGGAGGCGGTCTGCCACTCCTTGATCGCCTCCCCTCCGGTGATGGAGTCCGCACCGAGGTCCTCGAAGTCGGCAAGGTGGGCGATCGTGTCCCGTACCGTCCAGGGTTTATTCGGCGTCACCAGGTCCCAGACCTTGATCGGGATTCGCTGAAGGGACTGATCCAGAAACTGCTGTTCGGCTACAAGATCGGAGAGGATGTCACGCACGTCACGATTTTAGCCCCTACCAGGCGGGTATTCCCAAGGCGGGGACCGTCACCAGGGCCTCTCCGCCTGTTCCTCGGTCATCGGAGTGGGTAGTTCGGTGGTGTCGGGAAGGTCCGCCATCTGGTTGAGGGCGTCGATGAGCTGGCGCAACCGTCCGAACTGGCGCCGGTCGAAGACGAAGGCGATCCGTTCTGTGTCCAGGGAGTCGCTGTCTTCGATCTCCTCTTCGGTGGGCTCCGTCCGCTCGATCCGCCCTTCGACGACAATGTCGGCGAAATCCCGGTTGAGTACCTCCAGTTGGTCGTCGTCGGGTGCTTTGCGGAGGCGGAGGATCAGCTTGCCACCGGCATAACGCTGCGAGTGGTAGTTGGAGTAGAAGCGACGAATGTGATCGCAGGCCACGGCGGCCTCGGTGGTGATGAGGAACAACGCCAGGTCCGGCTCGGAGATCATCCCCTTGGCTAGCTGCACGTCCCTGATGAAGTCCACCAGTGGATCCCAGAAGCCGGTGCCCTCGGCCTCCAGGAAGACGATGGGGTGCATGTCGCTCTTCCCGGTCTGTATCAGCGTCAGCAGCTCGAACCCCTCGTCGAGGGTGCCAAAGCCGCCAGGCAGGATGACGAAGGCGTGGGACTCCTTGACGAAGGCCAGCTTGCGGGTGAAGAAGTATTTGAAGTTCACGGTGCGTTCGTCGGAGAGGAAGTTGTTGGCCTCCGCCTCGAAGGGGAGCCGGATGTTCACCCCGTAGGAGTGGTCGGGTCCGGCGCCCCGGTTGCCCGCTTCCATGATGCCCGGACCAGCCCCGGTAATGACCCCCCAACCCCGCTCCGCCATGAGGGCGGCGAACTCCACGGTGATCCGATAGTTGGGGTCGTCTTCGCCGAGACGGGCCGAGCCATAGATAGTCACCTTGGGCTCGGAGTGCCGGGAGAAGACGAGGTTGGAGTACCTCATCTCCTTCAGGGCGGTGTTGATCAGCTTGAGGTCGCCTCGACCGGCACCATCGCGGTGCAGTTTCAACACCGTGGTGATCATCTCAGCGATGAGATCCTGATTGTCGTTGTCGGCGGCGTCGGCTACGAGCCGGCGGACCCGCTCGTCGAGTTCGGTATTGCCCAGGTCGTAGGCCATGGCTTACATCCCCCAATGAGCCAGGGCCGCTTCGGCTACCACATCGCCCCATTCCTGGACGAAGTGGCCGGCCTCTTCTAGGACGAGGGGCTCGGGGCAGCCCCGGATCCGCTCCCGAACCCAGGGCATCACCGATGCAAGGACGGGATCGTTGGCTCCCACCGCCATGAAGGCGCGGCCGTCGAACTCTTCCGACCACCAGCGCAGGGCCCGGGTTGAGACGTCGACCCCCTCCATGTCAGGAGTGGTGGGCACGATGGCAGGGAGTCGACGTACCCCCGCCTGATAGGAGGGGTCGGGGAAGGGGGCGTCGTAGGCAGCAACCTCCTCCGGCTCCAGGTGGGGGCAGGATCTCTTCATCAGTCGCCCCACCTCGAAGTCGGGATTGGCGGCCACCCAGTCTCTCCAGGCGATGAACCCGGGGGTGAGTTCGACGCCTACGGCGAAGGAAGTGTTCATGACCAGCACGCCTTTGATCCGGTGAGCCATGTCGGCTCCCAGGCTAAGGCCAAGCAGCCCGCCCCAATCCTGAATCACGAGGGTCATATTCTGCAGGTCGAGCACCTCGATGAAGCCGGTGAGTGCCCCACGGTGGAAGCCCCAGGTGTGGACGGTCTCGTCGACGGGTTTGTCGGAGCGGCCAAACCCGAACATGTCCGGGGCGACCACCCGCACCCCGGCGTCGAGGAACACCGGAATCATTTTGCGGAAGAGATACGACCAAGTGGGCTCGCCGTGAAGACATAGGAAAACCTCTCCCTCAACTGGTCCTTCGTCCACGTAGTGCATCCGCAGGCCCTCATAGCCGGGGATGCCCTCGGTGTATCTCGGCTCGTAGGGGAAGCCAGGGAGGTTGGCGAAGCGCTCTTCCGGGGTTCGCAGTGCGTCGATGCTCACCCTCCGAGCGTAACCGGGAGTGCCGGCTGCACGTTGAGGAGGATCAGAAGGGAGCGACCGATGGGCCTCGCCGCACCACAGCGTTCCATACCGTCTCATAGTGGTCCCGGTCGTAGGGGTCGACCTGGGGGAGGACGAACTCCTCCCAGGCGAGGCGGAGCGGGTCTTCCCGGTCAGCGAACACCACCAGACCGGTTGGAACCCGGTCGAGGATGGTCCGCAGCGAAAGGGGCGTCTCAACGCGCACTCCCGAGTCGGGCGCCATGAACGAGGCGTTGATCTCCACCGAGAGTCGGGCGATGGCGTCGATGTAATCAGGTTTCAGCGAGGGGTAGCGGCGCTCCAGCATCGCCTTGATCTGCTCCTCGGCGGGAAAGCTCTTCTCCCAGATGAGCCAGCGGTCAGCGAAGGCCTTGTTGAGGGTCTGGGTGCCGGCGTAGTCACGAATATCGGTGGGGTTCATAGTGCCGAAGATCCGCACGTCCTCCCTCAGGCTCACCGTCTCCCCGTTGGGCAGGTCGAGGGCCGCGTAGCGGTCGAGGAGACCGTGGAGGGCGAACAGGGTCTCCGCTCCGGCCGCGTTCAGCTCGGAGAGGTTGATCAGTGCTGGCCCGCGGAGCGCCCGGGTTATGTCCCCGTCCTCCCAGCGGCTCTCGGTGCCTCCCTTCCCGTCGCCGTGGAGGCGGGTGGAGCCGATCAACGTCACGTCCCGGACTTCCCCGGTGAGGGGGATGCGAAAGTAGGGAAGGGCGAGGGCGGCGGCGAACTGCTCGATGTCGTGGTCCTTCCCCGTCCCCATGTGGCCGCGAACTGCGACGTGGAGGGGCACCAGCCCCTCGGATCCAGAACGGCGAGCCTGTTCCAGTTGGGCGAAACGGTAGAGCATGCCCAGGTCCACGTAATGGGGATCGGGCTGGGGGATCTTGCGGAGGCGGAACTCGTAGTCGGGCACGTCTTTGGGAAGTTCGAACCTCTCCAGCTCAATGGGGGGCCCTTCCCCGGCCGGGTCCTCGAAGCGGACAGTTTCAGGCAATTGCTTTCTCCTTGTTGAAGTAGTTGTTGGACGGTCGTAGCCACCAGCCGGGCACACCGGTGAGGGCCAGGCTGCGCCGGAGGGCGCTGCGGGTCCCGTTGATCATCGCCTTGGCCAGCTCGTCGGGGTGGGAGACCACCTCATGGCGGCTGTAGGCCTCGTCGACGGTGTGGTCTCCGATCCCGATGCCGATGACGGTGGTCCCGGTCGCTTCCAGGTCGGCTACGGACCTGGCCAGAGCTTCCACCGATCCCCGGGTCATACCGTCGGCCAGGACCATCAGGATACGCACCTCCGCGCCTTGACGGGCCATCCGCTGCGCGGCGTGGATTAGGTTGAACTCGTCTACGTTCGCTGCCTTCTCGAAAAGGGAGACCGGCGGTGCTTTCTTCTCTCGCTTCCGGGCCATGGTCGCCGCTCGACGCGGATGCGCCGCGGTGAAGAAGAGCCCGGCCAAAGCCGCCTCCGCGTCCTTCCAGCGCCGGTCGAAGGGCTTGACGACATAGTGGTTGACGGTGGTAGTGAGCCGGTCCGCCGCCGTGCCCTGGCTCTGACGCAGCCCGGAGATAGCCGCCGAGCGTGCTCGCCGGTAGGTGTGCTCGGTGTCGTCAGGTCTAGCGGCGAAGCCCCGGTTGAACAGGGCTACCTCGAAATCGATCTGGAGTTCATCGC
Source organism: Acidimicrobiia bacterium (assembly GCA_046756405.1). GTDB lineage: Bacteria > Actinomycetota > Acidimicrobiia > Spongiisociales > ZC4RG35 > JBHHWH01. Next base: position 9,741 of record JBHHWH010000022.1, read on the forward strand.
AGAGTCTTGCCATCGTCCACGCACCGAGGAGAGCGGCGGGCATGGCCCAGGAGGTTCCCGGTCCGGGGCCTCTTCCCGGGCTGAGCATCGAAGCCGAGGCGTCCACGAGTAGAGACACGGCGTACTTACGGCGGGTCCGCGCCGAGCGACGCTCGTAGAGTCTCTGGTAGAGGCCGGCACCGATGAACAAAGCAGCATGGGGGGAGACGTCACCCTGGTCGAATCCGGAGCGGAGCCCCCGTCTCTGATTGGCGGCGAAGAGGGGGAACAACTCACCAGAAACTCTTCGCTGGGCCACGTCCCAGCGTTCAGCGGCAGCCTCCAACGCGGCCCTACCCTCCCCACCGAAGCTGGCGAAGGTGAAGGGGATCGGAGTCACCAAGAGCTTCCCGCCTTCCCCGGTGGGCAGGAAGACCTCCGGTGCCTGGCTGATGCGAAGCAGTTGGTTGGTGGACTCGTCGCCTGCCATTCGCGAGGCGTCGCGACGATCGGAGAGACCAGAGCGGGCGTCGGCGGCCCGCCTGGTGTCCCGGTATGAATCAGCGTCGGCGACGATGGGTGAGACCAGGCGTACGGTGTCCACCCCCTCGGTGGCCCGCTCCGCGTCGGCTTTCTCGGCGAGGCTGCGTTGAGCGTCGGTGGCGCTTCGGTCGAGGTCGGTGAGGAGCCGGTGGGCACGAGCGATGGCCTCGAGCTGGAGGGCGATCAGCGCCACCTGCCACGGATCGGAGGCCTCACTGGCCTGGCGGCACAGGTCGGAGGCGTCGGCGATGGCGACCGCAGCGGGGGCGCTGAATCGCCTTTCCAGCACCTCCCGGTCCACATAACAGCCGGTGAGGAGGAAACATCCCAACACGAACTGGCTGAGTGGGCCCGATTTGGAGACCCCCGCCCCGAGAGCCGCCAGGTAGAGGTCCTGGAGCACCGATCGGGCGCCCGGATAGGAGGCCAGGCCCTGGACTTCCTGGCGGGCGTCCTCGATGCGGAAGAAGATCACCTCGGCTATGGGGCTTCCGGCTCGCTCCAGGGCGGTGAGCAGGTCCACCTCCAGATCCGTATCGGTCTCCGCCTCCCGGGGCCAAATATCGGGGAGGGGACGGGGCTCATCCAGGTCCGTTGAGACTAGGTGGATGACCTCGTGGAGCGCCGAGGCGAGGGCGACCTCGTCCGGGGTGACAGGGGCGTTGCGCAGGTAGGCGGCCTGGAACACGCGGGGGTCGCATACCACCTCGTCGGGTGACGAACTCGGCTCGGAACCGAGGCGTACCCTCAGCTTCGGGTTGTCGGAGAGACTGCGAGCAAGCCTCGTCACCGCGGGAGCCACCCGCTGGTATCGACTCACCACAGCCTCGATCGCCTGGTCGGCGGGGGCGATCAGGTCAGTGAGTACGGACTGGCTGGGTCTTTGCATTAACCGTCCATTCTCCCACGCCCCGAAGGGATACGAAACGGTCCCCTCTACCCTTTCCGGCGTGCACTACCAACTGACCACTCTTCCCAACGGCCTTCGGGTGATCACCGAGACCATGCCGTCGCTTCGCTCGGTGGCCATCGGCTGCTGGGTCGACACCGGAACACGAGACGAGAACCCCAACGAAGCTGGGGTATCCCACTTCCTCGAACATCTCCTCTTCAAAGGGTCGGAGAAGATGTCCGCCCGTGAGGTAGCCGAGACCTTCGACGCCATCGGTGCCGAGTCGAACGCCTTCACCTCCAAGGAGTACACCTGCTTCTGGGCCCGGTTGTTGGACCAGGACCTGGCCACCGGCCTCGACGTGCTGGCCGAGATCCTTCAGCGACCAGCGTTCCGTCCCCACGAGATCGACGCCGAACGGCAGGTGGTGATCGAAGAGATCAACATGTACGAGGACGATCCCAACGACGTTGCCTTCGAGAACTTCACCAGAGCTCTATTCGCCGGCCATGCCCTGGAGGCCCCTGTCCTCGGAACCCGGGAGTCGATCAGGGGCATGTCCCGCGACGACATCCACGGCTACTGGAAGCGCCGTTACGGGGCGGGCTCGATGGTCGTGGCCGCGGCGGGCTCGGTGGTCCATGACACTCTGGTTGCTTTGATCTCAGAGCACTTCAGCGACTGGGCTGGTGAGCCGGTCTCCCACGAACACGCGTCGCTGTCACCTAAGCCCGTCGTGCGGGTCACCCGCCGGGACACCGAGCAGGCCCACATCGTGTTGGGCGGCGCCGGCATGCGCCGCGACGACGATCGCCGTTGGGCCTTCGAAGTTCTCAACCATGTCCTCGGTCAGGGGATGTCCTCCCGCCTCTTCCGCGAAGTGCGCGAGGAGCGAGGTCTGGCCTATGCCATCTACAGCTTCAAAGCGGCCTACTCCGACAGCGGGGCGTGGGGGGTGTACGTCGGGACGACCCCTTCCCAGGCGGACACGGCGCTGAACGTGATCCGCGCCGAGCTGGCCAAGGTTGTGGAGGAGGGGATCACGGATGAGGAGCTGGAGCGGGCCAGGGGATCGATGAGGGGCGGTCTCGCCTTATCTCTAGAGGACGCCAATTCGAGGATGACCCGGCTGGGACGGGACGAACTGACCGGGATGCCTCATCTCTCCGTCGACGAAATGCTGGAGCGTATCGAAGCGGTGGATCTGGATGCTGTCCAGAGCGTCGCCGTGGAGATGTACGGGAACGGACCGCGGGTGATCGGTGCAGTGGGACCCTTCGATTCCGAGGACCTCGAGCTCTACCTCGAGCCCTAACCGTCGAGGGTGAATTCGATAGACATGGGCTTGTCACCGAAGTCGATGACGCCCGCCTGGCCGTCAGTGGGCTGCTCCAGCACCAGCGCCCCGCCCAGTTCCACTTCGCCTCGGGTCTCGGGCCAGCCCAGAACCAGGTAGCTGGTGACGTTCCCGGTGAGGGCGGTCCACAGGACCGCCGACTGTCCCTGAAGCACTTCAACCACCTGTTCGGCCCCGGCCACAGGTTGGAGATCCGAGCCCGGCGCGGGAGCGGTATAGAGGGCGGACGTAGCAAGAGAGGCCGCGACCACGGCCATGGCGGCGAGGGCCAGACCGGCCCTGCGGCTCACATCTCCCTGAAGTGTCCCTCCCAGCATCCGGGCCTACGTTACGGATCCGGTGCAGTTTCTAAAGTCCCATTTCTACGAACTGCGAAAGGACTAGTCCGTAGACCAGGGCCGCGGCGACGACCGCCAGCGCCGCTGCGGAAGGGGGCACGTTCCGTCGCTCTGCTATCCGTGCTGAGGAGAAGCCGAGAACCACCCAGAGGGTGACCTCCAGCGGCCAGGCTACGAAGACACCTCCGAAGAACACACCGAAGAGTGCGGAGATGGGACCTCCCGCGTAGAGGAGAGTGAGACCGGCGGTCTCACAGAGGCCCGCACAGCTTGGATCTCGGGTCAGGAAGAGCCCCGCTGCCATGAAGGCCGCGGCGAGTCCCAGGAGCAACCCGGTGGCCACTGCCGGTCCGCGGCATCCCGTCGCCTGACTTTGATCACCCACCCTCGTGATCGTACGGGAGCCCTGGCGGAAGGCGAACATACCGTTACGATTGCCGGCCCGGCGAGGAGGAGAAGCCAGAATCATGGACTGGGCCCGCGTTCTGTTGATAGTCCACATCGCCGCCGCCGGCACCTGGCTCGGTGGCAACATCATCCAGGCGGTGGTGCCGCCCTTGGCTGCCCGCCAGGGCACGGCGGTTGCCGCCGGCTGGTACCGGGTTTCCGCGGTCTTGAGCGCACGCTTCTACATGCCTGCGGCGATCTTGATCCTGTTGAGCGGCGTGACCATGGTCCTCATACGGGATGAGATCAGCTTCGCCGACACTTTCGTTTCGATCGGGATCGGCATGGTCATAATCGGAGCGCTGCTGGGCAAGTTCGTCTTCGATCCGGGGGGAAGAGCAGCTGCCGAAGAGATCGAATCCGGAGACCAGACCCCCATCCGATCCGCCGTCGGGCGCCTCGCCGCCTTCGGAACCATCGACACGCTGCTGCTTCTCTTCACCTTCACCGCCATGGTGTTCCGCTGGCAGTGACATCCCCTAGAGACTTCCGTTGATGAAGATCGGTATCCAGCTCCCCGAAGTGGAACGGGAGGTGGGATGGTCTGACATCCGCCGTATTGCCCTCGCCGCCGAAGAACTGGGTTTCGACTCGGTATGGGTCGGAGACCACCTGCTCTTCCGGGACGAGATCAGCGGTACCCGGGGACCCTGGGAGGCGTGGTCGCTGCTGGCAGCCCTGGCGGAGGCCACCGAGCGGGTCGAGCTGGGACCTCTGGTCGCTGCCACCGCTTTCCACTCCCCGGCGATGCTGGCCAAGAAGGCCGCCACCGTGGACGAGATCAGCGGCGGAAGGCTCATCCTCGGCCTCGGAGCCGGATGGCACCGACCCGAATTCGATGCTTACGGCTTCCCCTATGACCACCGAGTCTCCCGGTTCGAGGAGGCTTTCACCATCATCCGGACCCTGATCCGGGAGGGCACCATCGACTTCCAGGGCCGCTTCTACACCCTGAAGGAGATGGAATTGCTACCCAGGGCCCGTGCCGACATGAAGCTCATGGTGGGATCCAACGGACCGCGGATGCTACGGATCACCGCGCCTTGGGTGGACTTTTGGAATACCTGGCATGTTTGGTACGGCAACAGGGCCGGGGGGCTAGCACCGCTGATCGCCCAGTTGGACCAAGCCTGTCTCGATGCCGGCAGGGACCCGTCCGAGGTCGAACGCACCGCTGCCGTCTACGTGAGCCTGTCTCGGGGGACGGGCCGGATCGCCGGAAGCGAGGACAGGCCCCAGGCGCCTCCCATCAGCGGCAGCCACGAGGAGATCGCCGCTGAGTTGGCCAAGTTCGCCGGAGCCGGCATCTCCCATCTCCAGGTGGTGGTAGACCCTATCGACGAAACTGCGGTCGAGGAGCTTGCAGAGATCGTGGCCCTGATCTGAGCCACTATCTTTGAGCCCATGAGGCTCACTACAACCAGTTTCGAAGACGGGGGTCCGATTCCCCCGCGGTACGCCTTCGCCAAACCCGACCCTGCGACCCATGTGACCCTCTCGGACAATGTGAACCCCGCCCTGGAGTGGGACGACGTTCCCGAGGGGACCCGGTCGTTCGCCCTGCTATGTGTCGACCCTGACGTGCCCAGCGTCGGCGACGACGTGAACCAGGAGGGCCGGGAGGTTCCCGCCGACCTGCCCCGGGTGGAGTTTTTCCACTGGGTGGTTGTGGACCTGCCCGCCGATCTGCGCTCCATCGCAGAAGGGGAGTTCTCCGACGGAGTGGTGGCTGGTGGCAAGCAGGTGGCCGAAGGCCCCCACGGCTGCCGTCAAGGGATAAACGACTACACCAAGTGGTTTGGTGACGATCCCGATATGGGCGGTAAGTACTACGGCTACGACGGCCCGGCGCCACCGTGGAACGACTCCATCATCCACCACTACCACTTCATCCTCTATGCCCTCGGCACCGAGCGCACCGACGTGAAGGGCGACTTCACCGGTCAGGACGTCAGGGAGGCCATCGACGGCCATGTGCTCGCCGAGGCCTCGGTGGTGGGCACCTACACCCAGAATCCCAGGCTGCTGGAGTAGGCGGGGGAATTAGCCGCCGCCCAGCCCGGTTGGCTGAACATCGACAGAGGAGTGTCCGTTTGCTCGTTGCCGTTTTCCATGAGCATCCCCAATGGACCGCCCCGCTGCGCGCCGCCCTGGAGGAGCGGGGGTCGACTTCAAGTCGATCGACGCCTCTCAGCCGGGATTCGACCCGAACTGGGTGGGCGAGTGGGATTTGGTGTTCAACCGGATGAGCCCCTCCGCTTGGACCCGGGGACACCTCGACGCCCTTCTCCACACCCCCCGGTTCCTGGCTTCTGTGGAGGAGGCCGGGATCCCGGTGGTCAACGGCCGCCGTGCCTACGAGTACGAGCTGTCGAAGCGCAACCAGCTCGACCTGCTTCGAAGGCTCAGGGTCCGCCACCCCGAAGGGAGGCCGGTGCTGAACCCTGAGGAGATCCCCGGAGCTGGCATCGACCTCGAGTTCCCCGTGCTGGTGAAGCCCAACATCGGTGGCAGTGGAGCGGGAATCTCCTCCTTCGCCACACCCGAGCAGCTAGAGATGGCGGTGGAATACGGGGTGATCGACCTAGGGCCGGACGGTACGGGCCTGGTCCAGGAGCACCTACCGGCCAGGGGCGACGTCATCGTCCGTATTGAGATCGTGGGCGGCGAGTTCCTTTACGCCATCGAGTTGAAACTGCTCCCCGGCTCTTTCAACCTTTGCCCGGCCGACTACTGCGACCTAAAGCGTGGGGTGACCGGACCTGAGGACCTCGTTCGGGGTGTAAGACCCAACGACGAGGTGATCGAGGAGGCAAAGCGAGTCCTCGAGGCCGCCGGCGCTGAAGTGGGTGGAGTGGAGTACCTGGTGAACGAGCGGGATGGCGAAGCGTACTTCTACGACTTCAACGCCATGTCCAACTTTGTCGCCGACGCCCCCAAAGTGATCGGCTTCAACCCGTACCTTCCGCTCGCCGACTATCTGATCGAGAGGGCAGCCGCAGGGGCCAGGGTTTAGCCGAGGGGTTCGGTCCAGACGAGGGCGGTTCCTTCGAGGACGGTCACGCCCTCCTGGTTGACCACCTTGCAGGCGAGCCGGGTGAGAGGCTTGTCGTTTCTGGCCTCGGTGACTTTGACGGTGGCGGTGATGGTGTCGCCGGGCTTCACCGGAGCCGGGAAGCTCCAGTCCACATGAAGGAACACCGAACCCGGTCCAGGAAGGTCCACTCCTGCCTTGATCAGATCCCGGGCGATGTCGGCCTGGATGTCGCTGAATCCCACCACCAGGTCGGGCTCGAGTTCAAGGATCTTCTCGATCGACGCGCTGGTGAACCCTGACACCCGGGGCTTGTCCTTCCGGGCCTGGGGGGGGGCGGGCCGTGAAGTGGGAGATCCCCACGATGCGGTCTTGCTCGCCCAAGCCATAGAGGACGTCGGTGGGTTCCTCGGTGAGGCACGCTATGCGCCTCGGATACCCCTCCACGCCCTACTCCTCGGAGATGGTGATGCTCCGGATGACGGCCTGGTCCCGGGGACGGTCGTTGAGATCGGTGGGGGTGGTGGCGATGGAGTCGACTGCCTCCACGCCCGAGGTGACCTTCCCGAAGATGGTGTAGTTGTGGGGAAGCCCAACGTCGGCGTGGCAGATGAAGAATTGGCTGCCGTTGGTGTTCGGTCCGGCGTTGGCCATGGCCACCGTCCCCCGAAGGTACTCGCCCTTCCCTTCCAGCTCGTCCCGGAACCGGTAGCCGGGACCGCCCCGCCCGGTTCCCGTGGGGTCGCCTCCCTGGATCATGAAGTTCTCGATCACCCGGTGAAAGATCACCCCGTCGTAGAAGCCCTCCCGGGCCAAGAAGACGAAGTTGTTCACCGTGATGGGCGAGCGGGCAGCGTCCAATTCGATGATGATCTCGCCGTGGTTGGTGTCAAGGGTGGCGACATAGGTCTTGTCGAGGTCGATCGTCATCGGGGGAGGGGAGGCGTACTGGCTGGGCACGGGAGGTCCTTTACTGGTGGTCGGTGCTATCTCCGCGGCGGAGCTATCACATGTGAGAGCAACAACCTTAGGGTGACGGGTTAGCGGTGCGGGAATCGGTATCCTGGAGGCGTGGCCGCAACCCCTACCGCCCCCTTCGGATACCTGGCAACCGCCATGATCACCCCCTTCACCGACGGCGGCGAAGTGGATCACCAGACCGCGTGGCGGCTGGCCCGGTACCTGACCGAGCAGGGTTCCGACACACTGGTTGTCGCCGGAACCACCGGCGAGTCACCCACCCTCAGCGACGACGAGAAGATCGCGCTGTTCCACACCGTGGTCGAAGCCGTCGCCGAAAAGGACACCAAGGTGGTGGCCGGGACCGGCACCTACGACACCCACCACTCGGTGGAGCTCACCGCTCGCGCCGCCGCGGCGGGGGTGGACGGAGTGCTGGCGGTCACCCCCTACTACAACAAGCCCACCCAGGACGGCTTGGTGGCTCACTTCACCGCCATCGCCGACGTGGGCGTACCGGTGATGCTCTACAACATCCCTGGTAGGACGGGACGCCGCATCGAGATCAACACCCTGGCCCGCCTCGCCTCGCACCCCAACGTGGTGGCTGTGAAGGACGCGGTGCTGGACCTCGAATTCACCTCTGAGACCATCAACCGGGTCACCGACCTTCCCGTCTATTCGGGCCAGGACAGCCTGACGCTGCCAATGGTCGCCGTGGGAGCGGTGGGGGTGGTCTCCGTGGTCTCCCATCTGGCTGGTCGCACCGTTAAGAAGATGCTGGAGGCCGCTTCGTCCGCAGATTGGGACGAGGCTCGCAGGCTTCATCACCTAGTGCTTCCACTGTGCACTGCCTGTTTCCTCGAGACCAACCCGGCACCGGTAAAGGCGGCAGTCAACGCCTTCTGGGAGCCCGTGGGCGGGCCGCGCCTTCCCCTAGTAGAGGCGTCGCCGGAAACCCTGGCCGCGATCGAGAAGGCCATGACGGCGGTTAGGGGCCTGTGAGCGTATCCGTCACCTTTCTCGGCGGCCTAGGAGAGATCGGCCGTAACTGCGCCGCTGTCGAGGTGGACAACAAGATCGCCATGATCGACGTGGGCCTCATGTTCCCCGAGGAAGAGATGCTCGGCGTCGACCTGGTCTTCCCCGACTGGTCCTGGCTGATCAAGCGCAGAAAGGATGTGGAGGCTGTCATCCTCACCCATGGCCATGAGGACCATATGGGAGCCCTGGCCTACTTTCTCAAGGACATCAACGTCCCGGTCTACGGGACCGAGCTGAGCATCGAGTTGGCTCGAGGACGGATCGAAGAGTTGGGCATCGACGCCGACCTGCGGACCGTTCCCACCAAGAAGTGGTTGGAGCACGGTCCTTTCAAGTTCATGATGATCCCGGTGAGCCACTCGGTGCCCGATGCCGCCGGGGTGGCCATCGACACTCCGGAGGGGGTCATCGTCCACTCCGGCGACTTCAAGTTGGACCCCACCCCCATCGATGGTCGCGCCACCGACCTACCCACCTTCGCCGCGGTGGCGCGGAGGGGAGTCCGGCTCCTCCTCGGGGATTCCACCAACGCCGAGCGAGAGGGCTTCGAGCCTTCGGAGAGCTCGATAGGGAGGCCCCTGGCCGATCTGATCGGCGACGCCGAAGGCCGGGTCTTCGCCGCCTGCTTCTCCTCTCATGTCCACCGGGTACAGCAGATCGTCGACGCCGGGATCGCCGCCCGGCGGAAGGTCGCCTTCTTCGGGCGCTCCATGCACCGGGTCACCTCCATCGCCGTGGAGCTGGGCGCACTGAAGGTGCCACCGGACTGTGTGGTCGACATCAAGGAGCTAAAGAAGCTCCCCGAGCACAGGCAGCTCCTCATCACTACCGGGAGTCAAGGCGAACCCTTCGCCGCGCTATCGCTGATGTCCCAAGGGCGGCACCGGTTCGTCGAGCTTCACGAAGGGGACACTGTGATTATCTCGGCTAAGCCGATCCCAGGCAACGAGACCGCTGTCTCCAAGGTGATCTCCAACCTGATTCGCAGGGGGGCGAAGGTCTACCACGGGCAGAACGCCCAGATTCACGTCTCCGGCCATGCCCGCCGGGAAGAACTGCTGACCTTCCTCAACATCATGCGGCCCCGGGCCTTCGTGCCTGTCCACGGGGAGTACCGCCACCTCGCCGCCCATGCTGACCTGGCCCGGACAATGGGTGTGCCCCACGTGGACGTGCTGGAAGACGGGGACCGTGTCATCCTCGACGGCAAGAAGACCCAGGTGCAGCGTCAAGCCGTTCCCGCTGGATACGTCTACTTGGACGGCTCGGCGGTCGGCGAAGTGCAAGCCGGCGTCCTGCGCGACCGATCCCACCTCGCCGACGACGGGGTGGTGGTGGTCACCGTGGGCATCGACCACAGCACCGGGGACATCCTCTACGGTCCCGACCTAGACAGCCACGGGCTCATGGACGACCCGTCGGCAGTCCTGGCCAAGGCCGCCGATGCGGTGCAGGCCGCCATCGAGAAGCGCGCCTCGGGGCGCACCGACCATGCCGAGCTTCAGAAGACGGTGCGTCAGGCCGTGGGCAACCTGATCCGGTCGGAGACCTCCCGGCGGCCGGTCATAGTCCCGGTGGTGATGGAGCTCTAAGGCCGCCACGCTGCGTCGCCGAAGACATCTCTGCGTCGAGATCGTTGGCACCAGCACCGTGGGTCGGTAATGTTTGGGGCCACATGGCAACCCGGACACCCACCCGCAAGGGCTCCGGGCGGAGACGGGTGTCCAAATCCAAGTCAAAGACCAAAAGGGCGCAGACGACACGAGGCCGAAAGCTGGCGGCCCTCCGCGAGTCGGTACGCCGCTCTCTGGGACGTCAGAGTGACGACGTCTGGGGCCTGAACCTCATCGTCCTGGCGATCCTCTCCACCCTGGCGTTCTTCGACCGTGCCGGGCCGGTGGGAAGCGGCTTCGACACCGCGACCCGTTTCCTCTTCGGTGTGTGGCGTTATGCCCTGCCCGTAGTTCTCGCCGGTGTCGGTCTTACCCTGATCACCGGCAAGCCCCGGGGTGGTGCTCGCCGGCTCCTCATCGGAGGTGTCACCACGTTCATCGGCACCCTGGCCCTCTTTCACCTCCTCACCGGCGCTGTCGCCCTCCGTCCCAGCATCGAACTCGTAGAGGAGCGAGGCGGGGCCGTGGGAGCGCTGCTCGCCTTTCCCCTGAGGCGCATCCTCGGCATGTGGGGGGCCTTCGTCGTGCTCGCCGCCACCGTAGGTGCCGGGGTGCTCATCCTCACCCAGACCAGCGTCCGGGAGCTGTTCCTGGGTATTGGCACGATGATCCGCTCCCTCTCTCGCTGGGCGCGGTCGGTGAGGCTGGAAAGGCCTTCATCCGCGCCTGTGGTCACCGCTTCGCCTCCCGCCGCCCGGCCCCGAGGCAAGCATCGCAAGCCGAAGGCCGCCCCTAGGCCGGAGCCGGCGCCCAAGGAGCCGGCGCCCAAGAAGAAGGAGAAGCCGGCTGTGGAGACCCCCGTGGTCCGGACCATCGACCTCTCCGAGAGCGGCTACAAACTTCCTCCCCTTTCCCTCCTCGACCAGGGCACCGGCACCGAGATGAACCGGCGCTACCTGGAGGAGACCGCCCGCCAGCTCGAGGACACCCTGCTCCAGCACGGGGTGGATGCCCAGCTCACCAAGATCGTCCCCGGACCCACCGTCACCCGCTATGAGATCGAGCTGGCCCCGGGGGTCAAAGTCAACCGGGTTTCTGCCCTCTCCCACGACATCGCCTACGCCCTGGCCACCCCCGACGTGAGGCTGCTGGTCCCCATACCCGGAAAGTCGGCGATCGGGGTCGAGGTGCCGAACAGCAAGCGTCGTCTCGTCTCCCTGGGGGACATCCTCTCCAGTCCGGAGGCGGCCATGCCGCTGCCACCCCTCACCGTGGGTCTGGGCATGGACATCTCCGGCCAGCCCCGGCTGCTCAACCTGGCCGAGCTGCCCCATGTGCTCATCGCCGGGGCCACCGGAGCAGGGAAGTCGTCCTGCATCAACGCCATCGTCACCTCCCTGCTCATGCGCACCCACCCTGACGACGTGCGGATGATCATGGTGGACCCGAAACGGGTCGAACTGGGCCAGTACAACGGGGTGCCCCATCTGCTCACCCGGGTGATCATCAACCCGAAGAAGGCCAACGACGCTCTGAAGTGGGCGGTAGCCGAGATGGACCGCCGCTACGACCTGCTGGCTGACGCCAAGGTCCGTGACATCGAGGGGTACCGGGAGAAGTGGGAAGCAGGTCTCCTCGACCCCGACGGGTTCGACCGGTTCCCCTTCATCGTGGTGATCATCGACGAGCTGAACGACCTCATGATGGTGGCCGGCCGGGAGGTGGAGGAATCGATCGTCCGCATCGCTCAGATGGCCCGGGCGGTGGGGATCCATCTGGTCATCGCCACCCAGCGTCCCTCGGTGGACGTGATCACCGGGGTCATCAAGGCCAACATCCCTAGCCGTCTCGCCTTCAGCGTCACTTCCCAGACCGACTCCCGGGTCATCATCGACTCGGCGGGGGCGGAGAAGCTGGTGGGGATGGGGGACATGCTGGTGGTGACCGCCCAGGAACCCCGTCCGCAGCGGATCCAGGGAGCCTTCGCCAGGGAGACCGAGATCGAGGCGGTGGTGCAGTGGGTGAAAAAGCAACGCAACCCCCAATACCGGGACCAGGAGGTCCTGGAGACCGCGGCCAAGATGTCGGCCAAGACCGAAGACGCCGACGACGACGATGCCGAGCTGGTCCGCCAGGCGATGGAGCTGGTGGTCAGATCCCAACTCGGTTCCACCTCAATGCTCCAGCGCAAGCTGCGGATCGGGTTCGCCCGGGCCGGTCGGGTGATGGACATCCTCGAACGTCAAGGCGTGGTCGGACCCTCCCAGGGCTCCAAAGCCCGGGAGGTGCTGATGACCGTCGAAGAGCTCGAGGAGATCCTCAACTCGGAGTCAGCCCCGGTCTGAGGGATAATCGTCCTTCGCCGCCGACGACACGGGAGCTCAATTGAGTCGAAGAACTGGGCTGGGACGGGGCCTGGAGGCCTTGATCCCCTCCGGGAACTCCAATCCCGAGAACCCTGAGCCGCGTGGAGCGGAGGAGCTCTTCCGGCTCATCAACCTGGATGGATCGGTGCGCGCCCGGCTACCCGTCACCCTCGACGACCTCCGCGACCTGTACGCCGACATGGTGGAAGCGCGCACCTACGACACCAAGTCGATGGCCATGCAGCGTCAGGGACGCCTTGCTACCTACGCCCCTTTTCGTGGGCAGGAGGCCGCCCAGATCGGAGCTGCCGCCGCCCTACGTCCCGACGACTGGGTGGCCGGCACCTATCGCGATGCCGCCCTCAACTGGCGGGCCGGGTACCCGTGGCGGCTGCTGATCCTGGGGCGGACCGGCGACGAGCGGGGCGGCGAGGTCCCCGAAGATGTGAACGTCCTCCCCCCTTCGATCACCGTGGGTGGGCACATGATCCACGCCGTTGGCCTCGCCTGGGCGGAGAAGCTTCAGGGTCGGGACCGGATCGCCCTCACCTCGTTTGGGGACGGGGCCACCTCGGAAGGCGACTTTCACGAGGCGATGAACTTCGCCGCGGTGTACCAGACCCCCACCGTGTTCTTCTGTCAGAACAACGGATACGCCATCTCCTATCCGGTGGCCGAACAGACCAAGGCTCTGTCCATCGCCTCCAAGGCCGCCGCCTACGGCATGCCCGGGGTGCGGGTGGACGGCAACGACGTGGTGGCGGTGCTGGTGGCAGTACGGGAGGCCGCCGCCCGGGCTCGTAAGGGGGAGGGCCCTACGCTGATCGAGGCGGTCACCTACCGGATCGGGCCCCATACCACCGCCGACGATCCCGGCCGGTACCGAGACGAAGCCGAGGTGGAGAAGTGGCACAAAAGGGACCCTCTCGAGCGGGTGCGCCTCCTGCTGGAGAAGGCCGGGGGCTGGACGCCGGAGTGGCAGGCAGAACTCGAAGCGGAGGCGGCGGAGATCATCGAAGAGGCGGTGGGCTGGGCCGAGGCCCTGCCCGCTCCGACTCCCGCCGACATGATGTCGCGGATGTTCGCCGAGATGCCCCCGTCGCTGCGGGAACAGCTCGCCGAGGCCGAAGATGAGTGAGTTGACGCTGGCCCAGGCTCTGAACACCGCCCTGGACACTGCCCTCGACACCGACCAGCGGGTGGTGCTCCTCGGTGAGGACATCGGCCGGGCTGGGGGAGTGTTCCGCATCACTGACGGCCTACTCGCCAAGTACGGGTCGGAGAGGATCTTCGACACTCCCGTGGCGGAGTCGGGCATTGTGGGCGCCGCCTTCGGCATGGCGGTGGCAGGAATGCGGCCGGTGGCCGAGATCCAGTTCATGGGCTTCTCCTACCCGGCGTACGACCAGATCATCAACCACGTCTCCCGGATCAGGAACCGTTCCAACCACCGTTTCACCGCTCCCATGGTCATCCGCATCCCCTACGGGGGAGGGATCGGCGCCGCCGAGCACCACTCCGAGTCGACAGAGGCGATCTACGCCCACATTCCCGGCCTGAAGGTGGTGGTTCCCTCCACGCCCTACGACGCTCGGGGCCTGCTACTGGCGGCCATCGAAGACCCGGATCCGGTGATCCTCCTGGAGCCGATCCGGCTCTACCGGGCGGTCAAGGAGGACATCCCCGACATCTACTACCGCACGGAGATCGGCCCGGTGCGAAGGGAGCGGGAGGGAACAGACATCACCCTCATCTCGTGGGGGGCGATGATGAAAGAGACCCGGGAGGCGGCTGACAGCCTGGCGTCCGAGGGGGTGTCTGTCGAGGTGATAGACGTTCGCACCCTGGTCCCCCTCGACCGGGACGGGATCGCCGCTTCGGTCTCCAAGACGGGCCGGGCGCTGGTGGTCCACGAAGCGCCCCTCACCGGGGGCTTTGGAGCTGAGATAGTGGCCACGATCCAGGAGCGATGCCTATACGACTTGAGCGCACCGGTGCAGCGGGTGACCGGATGGGATACCGTCTTCCCCCTGAAGCGATCCGAAGGCCACTACCTTCCATCGGCGGAAAGGATCGTGGCAGCAGCAGAGATGACCTTGGAGGAGTAGGTGGCGCGCGAGTTCAGACTTCCCGACATCGGCGAGGGTCTCACCGAGGCCGAGATCATCCGCTGGCTGGTGGGCGAAGGGGACGAGGTCGAGGTTGACCAACCGGTCGTCGAGGTGGAAACCGACAAGGCAGTGGTGGAGATCCCCTCGCCCTATGCCGGTGTGGTGCTTCGCCATGGCGGAGCAGAGGGAGAGACGATCAACGTCGGAGATGTCCTGGTGGTGATAGGCGAGGAGGGCGAAACCGTTCCGGCTGTCGAAGAGGCTGCTCCGGCCCCCCAACCCGCTGCCGAGCCTGAAACGGTCTCGCCGGCCGCTCCCATCGTGGGCACCCTCGGCGAGGAGGCCGAGGTACTCGACTCGACACCGGCACCTCCTGGGACCGAGACCTCCAAGGTGAAGGCCCTACCCGTGGTCCGCAAACTGGCCCGGGAGCACGGTATCGACCTGGCCGTGGTGAAGGGGACCGGCCCCGGGGGGCGGATCACTCGGGAGGACGTGGAGCGGGCCATCGCCGCCGGCGAAGCCGCCCCCACGGCTACCTCCGAGCCTTCAAGTACCCCTGAGGTGGAGGCCGAGCCGGTCCCTGCGGCTCCCGAGGTGCCGCGTACCGGGGACGAACGGCGGCCGATGAGCCGGCTCCGGCGCACTATCGCCGCCAACATGGCGAAGAGCTGGGCGGAGATCCCCCATGTCACCACCTTCGACGATGTCGACGCCACCCGCCTCCTGGAGATACGGGCCGCCCTCAGCGCCCGCCACGACACCAAGGTTCCCTTAGAAGCACTGGTGGTGAAGGCGGTGATCCCCGCCCTACGCGCCTTCCCCGAGTTCAACGCCACCGTCGACGGCGACGACCTGGTCCTTCACCACGACTACGACATCGGTATCGCTGTCGACACCCCCGACGGTCTCCTGGTGGCGGTGATTCGCGACGCCGCCTCCAAGGGCGTCCTCGAGCTGGCCACCGAGGTGGTCCGCCTCGGGGTGGGAGCCAAGGCCAGGACCCTGGCGCCCGAGGAGCTCACCGGCCAGACCTTCACCGTGTCCAACATCGGAGCGGTGGGAGGAGGCCACGGCACCCCGATCGTCCCCTACGGCACCACGGCGATCCTCTCAGTGGGCCGGGCCGAGGAGAAGCCGGTCGTCGCAGACGGCGAGTTGATGATCGTCCCCCTGATGCCCCTCTCCCTCTCCTACGACCATCGGGTGATCGACGGAGCCGTGGGGAGGCGTTTTATGGCGATGGTCATGGAGAACCTGGAGGAGCCGGCTCTGTTCCTGGCTGACTGATGGCCCACATCCACGTTCTCG
The DNA here is from genome assembly GCA_046756405.1 of Acidimicrobiia bacterium. GTDB lineage: Bacteria > Actinomycetota > Acidimicrobiia > Spongiisociales > ZC4RG35 > JBHHWH01. Next base: position 25,736 of record JBHHWH010000022.1, read on the forward strand.
GCTACGACGAGACCTCCGGCGTAGCCCGGAGGGAATACGACGCCGCGCTGCGCCGGGCGGGGCGGGTATGGAACATCGTCTCGGTCCAGAGCCAGCTTCCCGAGGTGATGCGGGACTCGATGCGGCTCTACCGGTCGATCATGTTCGGTCCCTCGCCACTCACCCGGGCCCAGCGGGAGATGATCGCGGTGGTCACCTCTTCGGCCAACGACTGTCACTACTGAATCACCGCCCATCTGCACGACCTCCGGGATGAGGTCGAAGACCAGGAGATGGTGGACCGCTTCGCCGAAAACTGGTGCACCGCAGGACTCGATGAGGCGACCATCGCACTGCTGGAGTTCGTCGAGAAGCTCACCCGCACCCCGGCCGCGGTCAGCGGGGAGGACGTCGAGCGGCTACGGGATGCCGGCTTCGACGACCAGGGGATCTCTTCGGTCGTCCAGGTGGTGGCCTACTTCAACTACATCAACCGGGTGGCCGAAGGTCTCGGCGTCGACCCGGAGGACTGGCTGGGCGACGACGGACGTCCGCTGTCCGTTTAGCCTCCCAACTATGCCTGAAGAGAAGAACAGCACCACCGAAAAAGCCACCGAGGAAGAGAAGAAGGAAGAGCTCCCCGAGATCGAGGAGAAGGAGTCCACCCGCAAGGGGGCTGGAACCTTCGGGGGCACCGACGTCGCTTACACCGCCCGGGCCGCCACTTTGGTCTTCGAGATCAACGACACCAAGGCCTCCTTCTTCTATGTCGACTACACCAAAGACGACGCCGACCCGGCAACCCGGCCGGTCCTGTTCTGCTTCAACGGAGGGCCCGGGTCTTCCACGGTCTGGCTTCATCTGGGGCTGTTCGGCCCCAAGCGATTCCACCTCGACGACGAAGGCTTCAAAGTGGGAATGCAGGGGAGGCTGGTCGAAAATCCGTACTCGATCCTCGATGTTGCCGACGTGGTGTGCATCGACGCCATCGGGACCGGTTTCTCCAAGGTGGAGCCCAAGGACAAAGAGGAGGAGTTCTTCCACTTCAAACACGACGTGGAGGCCTTCGCCCAGTTCATCGTCCACTATCTGAACCGCCACGGCCGCTGGGCATCACCGAAGTATCTGGCAGGGGAGAGCTACGGGACCCTGCGGGGTGCGGCCATCGCCAATCAACTGTTCACCACCCATGGGGTGGAGTTCAACGGGATCGTGCTGATCTCGTCGATCCTCAACTACCAGACCGTGGCCCTGGACAGAAAGACCTGGCTGTTCCACCCCGGCAACGACCTCCCCTTCTCCCTATACCTGCCCACCTACGCCGCCACCGCCTGGTACCACGGCAGGCTGCCCAAGAAGTATCAGTCGAAGCCGCTGCGGGAGGTGCTCGACGAGGTGGAGGACTTCGCCCTCGGGGATTACTGGTCGGCTCTGGCCCAGGGCGACAAGTTCGACCCGGGGAAGCGAGCCCGCATCCTCAAGCGCCTCGCCGCCTACACCGGACTCTCAGCCGACTACATCGACATTTTCGACCTCCGTGTCCACATTCTCCACTTCTGCAAGGAGCTGCTGCGGGACCAGCGGCGCACCGTGGGTCGGATCGACTCCCGCTATGTGGGCATCGACCGCAAAAAGGGCGGGGAGCTGATCGAAGCCGACCCCAGCATGGACGCCACCGGTGCGGTGGCCACCTCGGCCCTCAACCAGTACCTACGGGAGGAGATCGGCTTCGACGCCACCGAGATCTACAAGATCATGTCGCTGAAGGTCAACGAGAAGTGGAACTACGAGGACTTCAAGAACCGCTACGTGGACACCTCCGAGCACATGCGGGAACTGATGTCACGCTCTACCGGCACCCGGGTCTTCGTGGCCAACGGTTACTACGACCTGGCCACCCCCCACTTCGCCACCGAATACACCTTCTCCCACATGGGACTCGACCCCGAGATCCGGGGCAACGTTCAGATGGAGTACTACGAGGCGGGGCACATGATGTATGTGCACAAGCCCTCCCTGGAGCGACTCTCTACCCACCTGCGGGAGTTCGTGGAAGAGACCACATGAGACGGATCGGCCTCCTCGGAGGGATGAGCTGGCAGTCGACCATCACCTACTACCGCCATCTCAACGAGGAGGTCAACGCCCGACTTGGCGGCCAGCACTCGGCCGACCTGGTCATCTGGTCGGGAGACTTCGCTCCGGTGGCCCGATGCACCGCGGAGAGAGATTGGGACACCCTGGCCCGAATCTTGGTGGAGGCCGGCAAAGGCCTGGTGGCCCAGGGGGCGGAGCTGCTGGTGATAGCGGCCAACACCTCCCATGTGGTGGCCGATCAAGTGGAGGCCTACGCCGGGGCGCCGGTAATCAACATGATCGATGCCACCGCTCACCGGCTCGAAGAAGTGGGCGTGGGCCGGGCGGCACTATTGGGCACCGCAGCGGTGATGGAGGAGCCCTTCTACGCCGAGCGCATGGCAGCCAACGGCATCGAGGTGGTGGTGCCCTCCGAGGAGGCCCGGAAGGAGATCGGCCGGATCATCTTCGAGGAGCTGGTCCTCGGTACCGTCAACGACGGCTCGCATCGGACGCTGGTGGACACCATGGACATCCTCGCTGACCAGGGGGCCGAAGGGGCCATCCTGGGATGTACGGAGCTGTCGCTGATCCTCGACGAGGACGATGCCCGCATCCCCGGCTTCGACACCACCCGCATCCACGCCGAGGCTGCCGTGGAGGCGGCGCTGGGCTCCTCCCGTTGGTGACCGGGGGTCTGGCCCCGCAGAACTCGACTCCAATCTGGCTACCGACGTGGGGGATGGATCATCAGCGTCGTGAAGTATCCGTCGTGGGGGCACCCGGGCGGGGCTTGGGCGAACTGTCCTTCTTCCGCCCATCCGAAGAGCCCTATCTGGTCACCGGAGGAGGCCACCATCTCGCCTCCGGACTCCCACCTAGAAAGGAGGACCGATGTCGCGGTGATGATGGAGCTGGCGCCACCCGGCCAGACCACCAGGAGGGTTCCCGTCGGGTGTTCGATGGTCGCACAGGCACCGTCGATCGTGATGCGGGTAGGTCCGAAGCCGATGGTTTGAGTCGCCATTACCACATCCACGGGCCACTTTGCCAGCTCTCCGATGGAGGGCGGCAAGACTCCGAGGAGGTAGAGGAGGGTGTCGTACTGGCATGTTGCGGGTAGGTCCTCGGGTAGCTCTTGAGGAAGCGACGACCCGGGAACTCCACGGAAGGTGTAGAAGGCGCCGCTGGTGACGATTCGCTCGGGAACACTTCCCCATGGGGAGGTGATGACCAGGTCGTTGCCGGAGATGGCAGCCTGGGGACCGCCGACGAGCAACGTGGTTGCCTCTTCGGTTCTCGCCGTGACACATCGCCCGTCGATGTCGAGCTCAGCTTCCAGCACGACGATGGGCATGCCCTGGAGAGAGACGGTGGTTGTCAACTTCGGCAAGGGAAGCCGCTCCGGCGCGGCGACCGAAGTTGTCGGAGACTCGGGTTCTGTGGTCGTGGTAGGCGCAGGCGCAGTAGAAGTCGCAGGGGAAGTAGAAGTCGTCTGCTCGGTTACTGGCGTGGGGTTACACGCCGATACGCCCAGAGCAAGAACAAATAGGAGGGCGGTTCCTCTCGTAGGGTGTCTCATGCCGCGATTCTCTCATCCCGTCTGGACGAACACTCCGAAGTAGTCCTCGGCATGGTGAATCTTGCCGTATATCTCGCCATAACCTGATCCGGGGATCCCTGGGAAACCTCCGTCCGCCGACTGTATGCCGTAGGCCTTCGATCCCACCCACCACGGGCCACCGGAGTCTCCTTTGTAGGCCCAGCACGACTCAGCCGAGCCGATCGGACAACCCCGATCCACCAGAACCGCGTCGTGGATATCGACTGTGCAATCGGACGATGAGTGCCCGCCGCAGTTCTCCCAAGACATGGTGTAGTTGAACGAAGCGTCGAAGATGTCTCCACACCGAAGCCTCGCCGAGGCCCGGCCGAAGGAGCAAACACGCTTTCCTACGGTGTGGTCGGAGTTGGAGGCGCTCGACCCGACGGACCACAGCGATGACGTGCTCACCCAGTAGAGCGGGAAGTCGTCGTGGGTGGTGGTATGGAACTCGATGTCCGCCATGGCGACGCCTGGACGTGGTACCAGCATTTCCCCTTCCCAGGGTGCTGAGAAGTCGGTGACCGGATCTGGATCCATCGTCGAATTGTGCTGCTCAAGACGGTTGATCCCCTCACAGTGCGAGGCGGTGAGTATTCCCTCCTTCCAGTCGGAGTACCTTCTGACGACGAAACCGGAAGTGCACTCCCGCGTAGGGTCGTCCTGCACCCATGACCCACCGTAACCATGGGTCGGATTGGTCAACGTCGAACCGATCGCCCGCACTCTCACATCCATTGGAACCGACTGGAGATTCGGAACCCGACTCCTAAGGAGCTCGTCTAGCTGGGGAGTGGCTGTAAACACGTTGGATGGCGTGTCAACGACGGTGACCCTGAGCCGTTCACTTCTCACGTCGGTTCCGGTCATGACCTGGTCGTATCCGAGGCCTCGCAGCTCCGCGAACACGGCGCGGGACAGGCCTATGAGTTCCTTCTCGGAATGGCTTCGTCCACCGACGAGGGACACCCTCGGAAGCCCTGACGCAGCAACTATGTCTCGAGCTCGGTCAGGTACCTCACCCTTGAACCAGAAGGTAAGTTCGCCTGGACCTTCACCGAAGTCGAAGGCTGCCCCTGCGTATACGTCCGGGTCGATCTGCGAGACGAGGTTGTCTATGAGCGCGCTGCCTTGCTCCTGGTATTCGAACTGAGCTATGGCAGTGTCGACACTGACTCCCAGGCTTTCCGCGAAGTACTCGGCTTGCATCGCCAGCATCTCGGACTCGGTGAGAACCTGAGGCTCCTCACCGATATCGGGATCGAAGACGTCTGCTTCGGAAGGCTGGTCGCCCAAGGCAACGCCTGCCGTGAGACCGAGAAGCAGAGCCGACAGCAGAACTATGCGTATTCGGTCGAACACGTGATCGCCCCCTTGCTGAGGATCCCCGAGTAATGAAAGCCAAAAGTACCGTCTCTCTCTCTCTCTGTCAACGGCCGCGGCAAAACATCGGTCGCGGCACCCGCTAGGCCCGCCAGGTGCTTATGAGGATGATGGAAGCCAGGCTGGGCAGCGCGGCTAGCTCCGCTGCGGGGCGACATAGTCAACCCTCCTTTTCCTCGAGGATCATCAGCCACTCACGCCCCGGCGGCTCATCGAGCTTGCGGAAGATCGGCTCCGGCTGACGGAGCAGAACATCTCGGATGCGGGCCACCTGTTTCGGGATCGTGTTCAGCGGAAGGTCATCCACCCCGAACCACTTATGGCGGTCCGCCTCTTCGGTGGGTGTGAGCTCCCCGCCGATGATCTGGCACTCGAAGGTGAACACGATGTCGGCTCTCCCGTCCGTCCGCCCGTACACCCCGGTGAGCCGTACCACATCGACATCGAGTCCCGTCTCTTCGGTCACTTCGCGCCGCACCGCGGTGTTGGGCAGCTCTCCGACCTCGACTCGCCCCCCAGGGAGATTCCACAGGTCCAGGTCTCGTCGGTGGGAGAGGAGCACCCGGTCGTCGTCATCCAGGATGACAGCGAACGCGCCGAGGGTGTGTCGGGCTTCAGATGGCATCCCCGGCCGAGTATGGCACGCGGCAGCGTGACGGTTGATTATTGGGCGGGTGTGGCACAAAGGGAGTAGTCCAGCAAGTAAGACCTTACCGCTGGGGTTCCGGACGGTGCCTCAACCAAGGCGGTGGGGCTTTGCACCTCTAGGGGAACAGCCACCGGCTTGAACCGGCATCGAGGTTGAAGCCGAGATCGCCCGACTCATCGAGGAAGATGAACGACATGAGATCCGAAGACGTGCTGTGTTCTTCACCACGAGCCCAGGAACGAAACGAGGTAGTCGTATCCGGCGGCGGTGGGGGACGTCAGGAATCTTCGGCCTTTGTGGCAAGCTCCACGAGCTGTTCGAGCCGCCGATGGTGGGTGCCCGGCCAGTAGAGGCGGTCGCAGCCCGGGCAGTGTCGAAACTCATCGTGTCGTTCCAGCACCCGGGGCGGCGCCAGGCGGCGCACCTGGTCGGCGCTGGCTCCCTGGAGCAGTTGGTTGCACTCCAGACAGCGGGTGAACGGCCGGAGGCGGTCGGAGAGGTGGAAGCGGCGGACCACCTCCAGCATCTGCTCTTCCGGGTCGGTGGATCTGATGAAGTAGCCGTGGGTGACCGCGGAGTGTTTGAGCAGACCCACATCCCGGGTCAGGAGGATGCGATGCTCGCCGGTGGACATCTCCACCAGCCCATGGTCTGAGGCTCCGTTGCTGTAGGCGGTGTCGAAGCCGAGCAGACGCAGGTGGCGGGCGAGACGGCCAAGGTGGGTGTCGAGCACAAACCTCGTTTCACGGAGCGGCTCTGGTCGAACCCGGACAATGGGCGAGATGTCGAAGGACTCGAAGACGGGGTAGACGCTGATCCGGTCCCCATCGCTGAGCCGGTAGTCGAAGCCCACCGACTCGCCGTTGGCGATGATCACATCCACTTCGGTGTGGGGTACTCCATGGCCCTCGATGGCATCCTTGACGCCTCCAGGCACGTCGAACTCATGGACAACCCTCCCCGAGGGGTTGTCGTCGGCCAGGAAGTCCTTCAGTTCGGCGTAGAAGCGCAGGACGGCGCGCATGATCGGCTCCTGAACGGAGGTTACGCCGACAGTGTGGGAGCTGATGTCGAAGGGACGGTGGTTCGGGGGAAGTGTGGGGTGCCCGCTAGTCGGGGGGTCCTCGGTTTGGGGGTTTGAATCTGATCCTCCCGTGTTCAGGATGCCTATAGGGGATATAGCCTTTGTGGTGGACGACGATCTGATGGTGGAACCAACACAAAGCTATGAGGTT
>JBHHWH010000023.1:0-32465 GCA_046756405.1 Acidimicrobiia bacterium
ATGGGAAGCCCGGCGCCCGTGAGGTAGCTAGACGCAGCCAGGCCAATCCCCCGTCCTTCGGGAAGCTTTCCATGCTTGTTCCGAAACTCAGAGCGCTCGGCGACTCGCTCGAGGCACTCTTCCAGGCCCACGGTGCGGATCTCCAGGGCATGGAGATGGCGGTGGTGTGTGGCTCCCACCGTGGCGAGCCGGCCCACATAGCCCTAGTCGAGTCTCTCCTTGCCCGGCGGGGCCTTGACGTTTCCATGCTTCGCTGCCCGCCGGACTGGCCGTTGTCTCCGGTCGCCGCTCGGCGCCTTCTCTACTCCGGTGAGGCCAGGGCCCAACGGCTGTGGCACAACTGCTCCGGAAAACACGCCGGTTTCCTAGCTGCCTGCGTAGCCCGGGGATGGCCCACGGAGAGCTACCTGGAGGCCGACCATCCCCTCCAGCGGGAGGTGATCAGGGTGGTCTCGGAGCTGGGGGGATATCCGGTGGATCCGGTGGGGGTCGACGGCTGCGGTGCTCCGGTGCTACGGACCAGCGCCCGGGCCATGGCCACCCTCTTCGCCCGCCTCGCCACCTTCACCGAGCTGCGCCCCGTCTTCGAGGCCATGCATCGGTACCCCTCCCTCGTGGGAGGGACCGGGGCGGGAGATAGCGCCATCGCCACTGCGCTGCACGCGGCTGCCAAGGGAGGCGCCCAGGGATGTCTGGGTATCGCTCTACCGGAGGGCCTGGGAATAGCCGTGAAGTCCTGGGATGGTCTGGGACAGGTGGCCACCGTGGGCGCGGTGGCCACCCGGGAAGCCCTGGGCCGTCTCAGTCCCGCAGCGAGAAGCCATCTCATCCCCCATGCCCGGCCTCCGGTGCTCGGCGGCGGAAGCCCCGTAGGAGAGCTGGTGCCTCGAGTTCGCCTCAAAGGGGTCTGAGGGCACCGAAGTCGCGAAAAATCAGGTTAGAAACTTGTGAACACGCCCCTGTTGAGAAACCCTGTGGAAAACTCGGAATCCTGTGGGTAACCGGTAGGCGGGATGGCCGCAGCCTCCTGCTAGCGCTAGATAGCAATATATAAGGATGGCTGATTCCGCTGACAGGGTCATTGAACGCGGCTCGGCATTGTCGTAGATTCCTCACCGCAAACGCCCCAGAGGTCAAACTGGAGAGTCGTCCGTTCGGGGAAGTGCGGAGGAGGCTCCGGAGGTCACTGGGGCGTTTTGCGCGCCTGTTGGATTATGACCCTTCAGTCGTGGCACATCCACCAGAAGCGGGTGGCCGTAACGCAGGATTCACCGGGGGTGACCGGCTTGTCGGGCCCGACCACCAGGGTGGTGGTAGTAGTGGTACTCGGGACTGTGGTGGTGGGGGAAGCCACCGTGGTGTTCGTCGGCGCGGCGGTTGTGGTGGTGGGGGCTGTCGTCGTGGTGGTGGGGGCTGTCGTCGTGGTGGTAGAACTCTCCTTGGCCATGAAGACCACGGTTACGTACAAAGTGCCGTCCTTGGTCCCGGTTCCGATACCAACGTAGTTGTAGTCACCGAGGATGTTGGCTCGGTGACTCGGCGAATCCATGAAGGCCTGGTGGAGTACGGGAGGCGTTCCGCCGCGGCCTACGTTCTCGCCCACTTTGGTCCACCCGGTTCCCGCCGCCGCTCTCAGCTCCTCGGCGGAGGAGTGGTAGAGGTCGTTGGCATCCATCATGTCCTGGGTGTGCTTGCGGGCGTGGGCTCGGAGGCCGTCGTCGATCTTCAGGGGGGCGAGGCCGGCGGCGGCCCGACTCGAATTGATGAGATTGAGGAACTCCGCCTCGGTCGCGGGGTCAGCCCCTGCGGCAAGGCCTAGGGAGGCGATCGTCAAAGACGCCGCCACGAGGATGCTCAGCCACCGCCACTTTCCTGGCATGGGGTAGCTATCGACCGCAGAGAGTGAACTCTTTAGCTCGGCCTACGGGACCAGAGAGCTATAGGGGGGCGGTGCCGGTCAGACCCCGAAGATCACCTCACGCAGATTGAGCGGTGTCGCCCGGTAAGTGTCGAGTTCGAGGCGCAGCGAACCCAGCCGGAGCCCCGTCATCCCCTCGGTAACCGAGGTCGTCACCCTGAGACCCCCGTCCTCCTCGTAGGAGAGCACCCCGAGCCCGAGGCAGCGTCCCTGCTGGTCCTGCACCCCTACCAGGACCCCGTCGAGACGGTTCAGGTTGAGCCCTACCGGCAGAGTCGGCGCGAACACCGTGGGGCGAACCTTCCACCTCTCCAGGGGAGGTGAAAGGGCGGTGGCGAAGCCCTCCGCCCGTCGCCGGGCACGCTGGTCAGGGGAGAGGGGCACGATCCGGGGGTCGGTGGGGGCGGTGACTACCTCTACGCCCAGGAAACGGCGCAACATCCCCACCACCGGCTCCATCTCTTCGCCACGCTGGAGGGCGATCACCCTATCCGGCCGGCACAGCTCGGTCTTGTGATACTTGAGGGTTTCGCCGGCCACCCCGGAGGCGACCGCGGTGGTGTCGATGATGACCACGTCACCCAGCCCCTTGGCCCGGTCGGCCATCACAGCGGTGGCTACGACCTGCTGGAGCACCAAGCGGGAAGGGCTCACCGAACCCACGAAGTGAAGCCCGTCGGGCTCGTGGACGCTGTCGAGGTCGGCCTGGGAACGGAACACCTTCAGTCCTACGCATGCCGGTGGTCCCACGGTGGAGTTCCCCACGTCGGCGTCGACCAGCACCGCTGTTCGTCCTGCCGCCAGTGCCTGGCGTACGGCGAGGAGAGCGAGGGTGGTCTTCCCGGTGTCCAGTCCACCGATGAGCATGGAAACTCGGGTGGCGACGATGTCCCGGGCCAGGGTGTCGAAGGACAGCTCGGCCATGGCCGGCAATATAGGGCTCGGCGCGTTGGTGGAGAACAAGGCGGCGCCTCGTCTACCGTCGCGAGCATGTCGCTGCCGATCAGCTTCCTGTCCGACTTTGGCTACCGAGACGAGTTCGTGGGTGTTGTTCACGGGGTCCTGGCTAAGCTCGCTCCCCCATCAAGGGTCATCGACATCACCCATGGGATTCCCCGGGGGAACATCCGGGCCGGCGCTCTGGTCCTCTCCCGAGCCATCCAGTACCTGCCGGAGGGGGTGTGCCTCGCCGTGGTGGACCCCACGGTGGGAAGTGATCGGCGTGTGCTCGCCCTAGAGACGGTCTGGGGCTATTTCGTTGGACCTGACAACGGACTCCTCTCCCCGGCGGTGGCCATGGTGGGGGGTGCCACCAGAACGGTCTCGGTGGAGAACACCGAAGCCCGGATTCCCTCGCCCGGGGAGACTTTCCACGGCCGGGACATTTTCGCGCCCGCTGCCGCCCTCCTCGCCTCGGGTGAGGCCAGTCTCGAAGACCTGGGCCCGGAGGTCCCCGGAAACGAGCTGATGCCGCTCCTGCTGCCCCTCACCGAGACCAAGGAGGGAGCCGTGACGGGTGAGGCATGGTGGGTGGACACCTTCGGCAACGTCCAGACCAACATCTCCCCGGACGACCTGGCGGCCGTGGGCCTCGGCCCCGGGGACGCGGTCACGGTCAAAGTGGGCCCTCGGATTCACAACCTGAGGTGGGTGACCTCCTACGCCGATGTCGACGAGGATGAGGGACTGATCCACGTCGATTCTGCGGGGCTGGTGGCGATAGCGGTCCGGGCGGGGCGGGCCGACGAGATGCTGGGGATCGCCGAAGGCACCGCGGTCACGATGGTGGGGAGAACAGGAGCCAGAGCTGAATGACTCCAGCGATGGCGATGATCGCCAGAAGGATGATGATGATGATCGCGGTGGCTGGTCGCACGGCCCGCGGATCGTATCGGGCGCGGCGTGCAGGGAGTAATCGACTCGGGGCTTCGAAATGCCGCCGGGGCCCTCATGGTGGAGGGCCCCGACGACGGGTAGGAGAGGTCCGTTACCGTGGGGCGGGCTGGGAGGCTATCCGTTCACGCCTTGGGCTGGGGTGCCCGAGGCACGGGGGGACGGAACCCTCTCCGTACTTGTCCTGTTATCGGCCGCGGAGCGTGGTTGCTTGAGGCTGCTTTTTCTCACCCGTCCGGGGTGTCACCTCTGCGACGACGCCCGACCTGTGGTCCTGGCCGCTGCGGCGGCGGTGGGGGCGGTGGTAGAGGAGCGGAACGTGGAGTCCGACGACGGGCTGTTGGTCAACTATGGACTGAGGATTCCCGTCGTCCTGGCTCCAGACGGAGCGGTGGTCGCCGAGGGGATCATCAAGAATCGGAGGAAGCTGGCTGCGGCGATCCAGAGGCTCTCGAACTAGCCCACGTCTTCGGTGAGACTGGAGGCCTCGCCACCACCCTCCGTGGCATCGCCCATACCGCCATCCCCGGAGGGAGCGCCCTCGTCGGCCTTTTCGGCGAGACCGCAGTCGGCGAGTACGGCCTCGGTGTCGCCTCGCCCGAAGCGGACACGCTCGAAAGCGGTTACGGCGGCGAGCTGCTCTGCCGTGAGGCTGGAATGGCCGGGCATCCCGCCGTTGACGGTCTTGCCGGTGTCACCGTAGGTGTCGCGCCCGGCCGATATGAACCCGGCTGAGCCGAGCTGGACCCATTCGATCTGATCGACACAGGACCCGAAGGTGGTGAGGACCCCAGTCAAAGCAGGGAAAGGGCCGGCACCCTGGCCGTTGGCACCATGGCAGGCAGCGCAGTTCACCCCGGTCACTTCAGACCCCTGGTAGATGCCCTCACCGAGGGCGATGAAGTCGGTTCCTCCCCCTCCTCCGCCGGAACCGGCGAAGGGCGAGCCGTCGCAGTTGAGGATCTCGCCGGTGACTACGTCGATGGTCAGTTCGGTTGCCGCACCGCACTCTCCGGTGGAAGACCCACCCAGGGCGAAGAGGGCCAAGAGGGGTGCTACCAGCAGCACCACGGTCAGCCATTTGGGCACCACGAAGTTAGTGCGCTCTTTGATCTCGGCGGTGGGGACGGTGACCACCACGGGAAGGTGAGCCGCCTCCGACGGGGTGACTTCTTTGGGCACCGGTGCCGGTGTGGCCACTGGAGGAGGGGCGGTGGCCACTGGCGGGGTGGGGGCAGGAGCTGTCGGAGGTGCTGCCTCAGTGGTCGGGGCCGGGGCTTCCTCGGCCACTGGGGCCTCTTCGGCGGCCGGGGTTTCGGTGCTGGCTGTGACCGGTGTTGCGGTGGCCACCGTCTCTCCGCCTGCCCAGGCGGCAAGGACTGCATCGACGGAGGTCCCGGAGGCGGCGGCTCGAGCCTCGGCAGATCGCTGTACGAGGGGCTCGGGAATACCCAGGGCGGCAGCGGCTGCGGGAAGGAGATCGCTCATGGTGTTCCTTGGGATTTCGACTGGGACAGATATGCAATCAAGGCTGCGAGGTCCTCTTCGGAGAGTTCATAACTCGGATGGCCCTCGGCCTCGGTGAGGAAGGCTCGGATGTCGCCGCCGGTCATGCGGGTACCGACATCGGCCAGATCCGGTCCGAACCGCCGGGTTCCCAGCACCTCGTTGGTGTCGTTGAGGGTCACCGGGCCCAGGCCGACATCGGCTACCACCGGGCGAACGATCTGGGTGTGGCATGCGGCGCAGCCCAGCTCGGTGTAGAGGGCCTTGCCGGCCTCGGCTTCTTCGGTGAAGGAAATCTCGCTGGTGAGGGCACCCTTGGCTTCGGTGGGAAGAGACGGCCCCACGAGACCGACCAGCACCACCACGGCGAAGAGCAGCACCGCTCCAACGAGTACTCGCATCGGATTGTCACCTCCGCCCACCAGGACAGGAGGCTCATAGACGGTGTTAGGAGCCGCCGCTGGCGGGGCCGGAGCGGGGGGAATCTGTGGGGGTGGCGGTGAAGGAGCCGGTTCAGGGGCCGCCGGCTCCGCCGATGGAGGTGGTTCAGCCTCGGTGGGGGCCGGTGTTGTCGGGCCGGGACTGGGCGGCGCTGGCGCTGTCTCGCCTCCGGCCCACGCGGCGAGGATCTCGTCGACGGAGGCTCCGCCGGCCGCTGCCCGAGCTTCGGCGGAGCGTTGTACCAGGGGCTCGGGTAGGCCCAGGGCCGCGGCGGCAGCGGAGAGCAGGTCACTCATCTTCGGCCTCCTCCGAGACGAGGACCTCCTGGGGGATAGCCGGCCCGCGAGTGAAGGTGCCCAGGATGGTCGAGGCATAGGCGAGCTGGCCTGCGAAGAGGACGAAGCCGGAGATGACGGCGAGGAGGAGGAGGGCTTCAACGCTCGCTCCCACACCGGCTCCCCAACCCTCGCCGGCATCGATGTAGGCCCCGGAGTTGGAGCCGCCGATCCAGGAGTAACCAGACAGCACTCCGGCGGCGGCCAGGAAGAAGAGAACGGCGACTGAGCCGATGATGGTCAGCCGGGTGAAGGTGCGGGCTCGCCGGGGGGGATAGAGCTCCCGGCCGACCAGGCGGGGCAGCGCGGATAGGGCGGTCCCTGCCACGAGAAGCGGACCGACTCCGTTGAGGGATACGTACTCCACGGCCTCCCAGAAGGATGTGAGGGAGACCACCGCCGCCACGGAGCGGAAGGCCCCCAGGGAGGCCAGCACTGCAATGGCCACTCCCAGGTACAGCCCCATCAGTCCCGCCAGAACGCCGGGACGTCCCTCCAGCCTCGACCAGCTCCCCTCGAGGGTGAGGGTGATGTTGGCGGCGTTGGCCAGGGCTCCCACGGGGAAAGCGAGCCCCAGGGCGGCCGCCACTCCTGCTACCCAGCCCGGACCCGGTCCGAAGATGAGCTGCGCCGCGCCCCACCACACTGCAGCGAAACCCAGGGACCAGAAACCCACTATCGCAAGTTGGCGACTGGCGAGGGGAACGTCGAGTTCCTTCACCGTGGTGTAGTAGAGGAGGCCGGTCCCCACGGTGAACAGGAACAGGGTGACGAAGCCCGCCGAGACGAAGACGTCTGTGTAGGCCACCGCCACCGAGCTGAGGAAGGGTAGGTCGCCGGCGAAGTTCACCAACTGGATCAGCGGTAGCCAGACGGCTCCGCCGAGCACGAACCAAAGGGTGACATAAGTGTGCTCTTCGGCCCGGTTAGCCACAGTTCCGACGGTTATCGCCAGGGGCAGGACCAGGATGAAGGTGAGAGCCAGGTCCAGCCACCAGGGCAGGCCGAGGGGCTGGCGTCCTGAACCCAGGCCGAGGAGAAGGGCGAGCAGTCCAGCCAGTACCAGCGCGGCGAGGGAGGCCAGGCCGAGCCGGGCCAGGTCGCTGCTCCACAGCCGCGCTCCGGTGAGCCGGGGCAGGACGTAGTAGATCCCGCCTACCAGAGAGATCACCCCGAAGCCGACCAGGAGGGTGAGGTTGGCCATCGCCTCGAGGCGGCCGTAGGAGAGGGGAAGAAGGTCAGGGAAGCGGAGAGCTATCAAGGACAGCAGGGCGAGGGCGCCGCCCAGAGTCAGAAAGGCGGCACCGGTGAGGAGGTGGGCCGCCGCGACGCGGTCCTCCTCGGCCCCTCCTCCGAGGAGGGTTCGTTTTTCACCTGTCAGCGTATCGGTCAAGCGAAGACCTCACGAGGATGCGACGGCGGGAGCATAACGACTTCTCGGAGTCGTTCCGCCGTCGGGGTCACCGTCCGGGTTACCTAAGCGAGGCTGTGGTGTGGTACAAACATTCCAACAGCACCCGCTGCTCCTCACTGGCACCGAATATGTACCGTCTCGCAGAACTAAGCGATGCCCGCCGCAGGGCCCTCGGCGCCGGCATGCTGATAGCCGGCCTGCTCGGACTCGTGGTGGCTGTGATCTGGGTCCATTGGGCCTCTTTTCCCCTAACCGAAACCGTAGGCGGCGTGGATGTTCCGGTGGTCGTTCCCCCCTTCGACTGGATCCCGAGGGGGGCTCTATCCAAGGGGTTTGGCTACCTCCTGGTCCTCGGCGCCGCCACGTTGTCGATGGCCGGCGCTGCCGTGCTGTGGCTGTTGAACCAGACCCTGACCTGGTCCCGGGCCGCCTTCGCCGCCTTCCTCGCCTGGATCGCCCTGGTGTTCTACTTCGGAATCGTTCCCTCGGAGTGGCTCAACTTCGCCCAGACCGACCTGGAGTGGTCCTCACAAACGGTCGCGTTCACGATTCCGAGCTGGCTGGTACTCGGCAACGAGGTAGGCATCAGCTTCGGTGCCATCAAGGATGCCATCTCGGGGGGCTATCACATCGTGATGCTCGGCGTCGGGGCAGTGTTCGCCATCCAGATCCAGAGGCTCTCGGAGGGGCGGCCCGCCTCGGCGGCCAAGCCTGAGCCCAAGTCGCCCTACGGGCGTCCGCTGGTGAAGGGAGGGTCCTGATGCCAAAGGGTGTGGTCGACGAGACTCCTCCCATCCGGGACGACTATCAGCTCACCCTGGTCGAAGGCGACTATTTCAAGGACAAACTCCGTCCCAAGCAGTTCCTCCACATCGACCAGACGGAGTGCATCCTCTGCGAAGGGTGTGTGGACATTTGTCCCTGGAAGTGCATCCACTACCTGTCCCTGGATGCCATCGACGAGGGCGTCAACGTGGATCACCCTGCCGACGACCCCCAAAACTACGGTTTCTTCGTCGTCGACGAAGACGAGTGCACCCGGTGTCAGCTGTGCATCGATCGCTGTCCCACGGGGGTGATCTCCCTGGGCAAGTTCACCGGTTCCCTGGCCGAACAGGCCCTGGAGTTGGGCCTGGATCGCCGCCCCTGGGATTTCGACACCGGGCAGCGTGATTTCAAGAACGGATACGCATACGGGATGCGCTGGTAGGAGGTGTAGTGGGCAACGGAAACAGAAGAACGGCGCTCAAGGAGCGAATCAAGGAGACCACGGACAAGATCTGGTCGTCTCAGGTGATGGAGTCCATCCTCCGTCCCGGCTCGCCCTTCAAGAAGGGCTATTCGGACAGCCCGAGGAACAGGTCCTACGTGATCATGAACAATGTCCTCTACCACCTTCACCCAGTGAAGGTGAAGCGGCATGGAGTGCGGCTTTCCTACACCCTCTGCCTAGGGGGCTTGAGCTTCTTTCTCTTCATCCTGCTGACGATCACCGGGATCTTTCTGATGTTCTACTACACCCCCACCGCGGAGCAGGCCTATGCGGACATCCAGGCTCTGTCCACCAACGTGGCCTTCGGGACCCTGGTCCGCAACCTGCACCGGTGGGGAGCCCACTTCATGGTGCTTTCGGTGTTCCTGCACATGAGCCGTGTCTTCTACCACGGGGCCTATAAGCCACCGAGGGAGTTCAACTGGGTGGTGGGCGTCATTCTTCTGCTGCTCACCCTGCTGCTTTCGTTCTCCGGTTACCTTCTCCCCTGGGATCAGCTCGCCCTCTGGGCGGTGACGGTTGGTACCAACATGGCTGGCTTCGTCCCTGTGGTGGGAGACCAGGTGAAGTTTGCCCTCCTCGCCGGGGTTGAGGTGGGCGGTGCAACCCTGCTGCGCTTCTATGTGCTCCACGTTCTCGCCTTCCCCTTCATCATCGTCATCTTCATGGCCGTCCACTTCTGGCGAGTGCGCAAGGACGGCGGGATTTCGGGGCCGCTGTGATCAGGGAGGTCATCGATGCCTGAGATTCCCGAACATCTGCTGAGGCGCTCCGCTGAGGCCAAGGCCAAGGCCCTGGGTGTGCCGGTGGAACAGGTCCTCGCCGAGATGAAGGGCGAGGGGCCCCCGGTGGAGCCTCCCCCCGCCGAGCCCAAAGCCGAGGAGCCGGTCGCCGAAACGTCCGTCGCTGCTGAGGAGCTGGCACCCGCCGAGGAGCCGGCACCCGCCGAGGCTCCTCCAGCGGGCGAAGCTCCCGCAGCCGCCGAGGAACCGGCTTTGGAGCCGGCGGCGGTGGCCACTGCAGTCGAGGAGCCGCCCGTTGCGGAGGGCAACGGCAAGGCGGCAGCGCTGGTGACGCCCCGGCCCAAGGTCCCGCCCGCGGGGCTTCCCAAGGGGGTGCGCACTCAGCGGTTGCTCACGGTGGTCAAAGCCAGGGCGATCCAGGGAGTCAAACCCCAGCCCCAGGACAAGGTGAACACCTGGCCTCACCTCATGCTGATCGAGTTCGGGGCCTTGCTGGCGATCACCGGGATCCTGGTGATCCTCGCCGTGATCATTCACTCGCCGTTGCTGGATCCGGCCAACTTCAACGCCACCCCCAACCCCTCCAAGGCGCCGTGGTACTTCCTCGGGCTCCAGGAGCTGTTGAGCTACTTCGATCCCCAGATCGCCGGGGTCATGGTGCCTACCTTCACCGGGATGATCGGGTTCATGATGATCCCTTACGTGGACAAGAACCCGTCGACCAGACCCAGCGATCGGAAGTTCGCCATCCTCCTGTACTCGATGTTCCTGGCCGGCTCTGCCACCCTCACCATCTTTGGAGTGCTGTTCCGGGGCAAAGGCTTCAACTTCTCATACCCCTGGCGTGATGGCATCTTCTTCGACGACTTGAAGGACTGGGTGAACTTCGAATGAGCTTTGCCAATTTCGTACTGATCGCCGTTGCCCTCTTCGCCATCCTGGGTGCCGTCGGTGCGTTCACCATCGCCTTCCGCCGTGCCCGGAAGGAGGAAGTGCCGGACGCCACGGCAGGGGTATCCGCCGAGACCCTGGCCGCCGATCGTTCCCTGGAAGGCGTGGAGGTTGTTGCGGCCGAGGAGCCCGTCGTCGAAGTGACCGAGGCGGGCGAAGTTGTTGAAGAGGCCGAGGAGCCGGCCTCGGTTCCCGCGGCGGCGGCTGCCCACATCATCAAAGAGCAGCGGGTGGTCGAGGTCTCAGCCGAGGAGGCCGGGGTCACCAGGCGACAGTTCTTCAACCGGGCCCTCACCGCCACCTTCGGATCTTTCCTTGCCTTCCTCGCCCTGGACTCCCTGGCCTTCTTCTGGCCCCGCCTCACCGGCGGTTTCGGCGCCGACATCGACGCCGGGGAGATCAGCGAGGTGGCCAAGCAGGTGTTCACCCCGGACGGTGCCGTCATCCCGCTGTTCATTCCCGAAGCCCGGGCCTACATCGTTCCCGCCCCACCTCAGCCATCGCCTCAGTTCGAAGGCAAGCCGGTGGAACTGGCGGGCCTGATAGCGCTGTGGCAGCGTTGTGTGCACCTGGGTTGCCGGGTTCCCTGGTGTCACACCTCCCAGGGCTTCGAATGCCCCTGCCACGGCTCCAAGTACAGCTACATAGGTGAGTACTTCGCCGGCCCCGCTCCTCGAAATCTGGACCGTTTCGTGGTCGAGGAGAGGAACGGCAGGTTCATAATCAAGACGGGAACCATCATTCAGACGCCGCGGGCTCCGGTGCTGTACGCCGAATATCCCCAGGGCCCAAGCTGTATCGGAGCCTGAACGGATGACATCGAACATCGTTACTGTTCTCGCCGTCGTTGCCGGAATCGCCTGGCTGGCCGTCATGCTGGTGGCCGCCCTGCGCAACCGGGGTGGCGAAGAGGTTGCTCCCAACCTTCGCCCCGGCATCGACGACCAGCGCCTCGAGACCCGGCGCCTGGAGAACAGCCAGAAGTTCGCCATTGCCGCTTCGGCCTTCCTCGCCATCGCCCTTCCCATGTACTTTCTCACCGAGGCGCCCCGCCAGGAGGGATTCACCGAACAGTTCAGTGAGGAGTCGGTGGAGCGGGGTGAACACATCGTCGAGGAGTTCGCCTGCTTCGGATGTCACGGTCCCCTTGGCTCGGGAGGTACGGCCACCTTCGTGGAGAAACGCTCCGGGGTGACGGTGTCTTGGTTCGCGCCCTCCCTGGACGATGTCCTCTACCGCTACGACGAAGAAGAGCTCAACTTCTGGATCACCTTCGGTCGGGGGAACACGCCGATGCCGCCCTGGGGGCTGGCCGGCGGCGGTCCCTTCTCCGAGAGCCAGGTACAAGACGTCGTCAACTATCTGAAGACCATCCAGATACCCCAAAGCGAGGCGGTGGCCAGGGCCTCCGATGCCATCAAGGCGGAGATCACCCGGCTCGACAACGCCGACGCCACCATCGCCGAGGCGATCCTGAACCAGCGTCAGACCATCGCCGAACTGGAGCAGGCCCCCGAAGACGCCGCCTTCATCCGTCCCCTCGACGACAGGGTCAAAGAATTGCTGGATAACGCCGACCAGGGCCTGGACACCGACGGGGACGGGCTTTCAGACACCGTGGAAGAGGAGCTGACCCAGATCTCGCTCCAGGCGGTCGCCTACTACCAGGGAGTCGAGCCGATAGAACTCGACCCGGCTTCCCCCGACTCTGAGAAGGCGGACGAGGCGCTAGCCCAGCTCGAAGCGAACACTGCCAAGGATCCGATCTTGGAGAAGTTCCGTCTCGCCATCGAAGACATCCTCGCCGACGACGAGGGCGAGGACGGCGACGGGGACGGGATCTCCGACGATGCAGAGAAGGCGATCAGCGGTCAGATGGCCGAGGCTGCGGCCTCGACTATCCCGTCGGGTATCACCGTGATCAGCCTCGACCCGAAGGATCCCGAGTCCTCGGGAGAGCCCGATCTGGCCGCAGCCAAGACCTTCGTCGGAGGCCTGGAGTCGGTGGCCATCACCACCAGGGTGGCGTCCAATAACCAGGAGAAGCTGCTCAAGAACGAGCGGGGCGGCCTCGACTTCCTGCTGGCGGCCCGAGACGCCAAGGCCTGGGAGATCGACATCGCCGGTGTCGCCGAGTCAATGGGGGTCAGCGCAGAGGAGGCCCAGCGGGCGGTGGGCCTGTACAACGCCAGTTGTGCTCGATGCCACACCGCCGGCTACAGCGCCGGGGTGCCCTTCACCCTGGAAGCCGGCTCCGGTGGC
The DNA here is from genome assembly GCA_046756405.1 of Acidimicrobiia bacterium. Classification (GTDB taxonomy): domain Bacteria; phylum Actinomycetota; class Acidimicrobiia; order Spongiisociales; family ZC4RG35; genus JBHHWH01. The sequence continues at coordinate 12,737 of JBHHWH010000023.1, forward strand.
TTCGGCCCTGCCCTCTGGGATGGGAGGCCCGTTGTGCAGTTCGGGGAGGCCACGGGGGATCCGGCGACCGACCTGCTCATCCAGTTTCTTATCAAGGGCTCTGAGGAGGGGAAGCCCTACGGGATCAACGGCTTCGGTTCCGGGCGGATGCCCGCCTTCGGGAAGATTCTCAGCCTGGGGGACATCGAGCTTCTGGCCCGCTATCTTCGCAGCGGAAACCTGGACGGAAAGGGGTGACGGCTCATGTTCCGTGAACTGTTCCGATCTCTCCTGTCGGCCAACCTTTTCGTCACCGGCGTGCTGTTGACGCTGGGTTCTATTGCCCTGTTCTACGGGTCCATCTACTTGCTCAACCTCACCAACCTCGGCAAGCGCCTCGGCCTGCTGGTCACCGGAGCGGCCATCTTCGGTTGGATGACGATTAGCTCGCTGCTGTTCGTGATCTACGCCCCTCGCGGTCCCAAGCCGGACAACATCGAGGGCCTCAACGCCTTCGAGATCAGGGTCATCCCTCTGACCTTCCTTTTGGTCTCCCTGGTGTTGTTCATCGCCTTTGTGGTGGCCCTGCATCAGTACGAGGAGATCCAAGAGGGTCGGAAGACCTAGCTAGCCGTAGTAGGAGAGGATCTGAAGCTCGGTGGACAGATCCACCTGACGGACGGCTACCCCTTCGGGCACCTGGATACGCACCGGTGCGAAGTTGAGGATCGAGGCCACCCCTGACTCCACCAGCTGATCGGCCACTCCCTGCGCCGCGGCCGCGGGCACGACCAGGATCGCCATCTCGAAGCGTCCCCTACGGCAGTCTCCACTCATCTCGGCCAGGTCCTGGACTACGACGTTCCCCACCTTCCTGCCTATTCGGGACGGGGAGATGTCGTAGATCGCCACCACGTCGAACCCCTTCCGGCTCAACCCGGCGTAACGAGCAAGGGCGGTGCCGAGGTTGCCGGCCCCGACGATGGCCACCTTTCGACGCCTGGATATGCCCAGCTCACGGCGGATCCGCTCCCTCAACTCCGGGACCGCATAGCCGACGCCCCGTGTCCCGGCGAATCCCAAGGCCGAGAGATCCTTTCGGACGTTGGCGGCCTTCACCCCTGCGGCCTCAGCTAGCTCCTCCGAGCTGACCGTGGAGCGAGAGCTCCCCACATCTTCGAGATGTCGGAGGTAACGGGGGAGTCGGTGGACTGTGGCACGGGGAAGCCCGCTCATGTCGGCGACGATACCGCCATCTGATCGGGGTTCGATATTGGCTGGAGGGCGCCGTACTCTCTCCTCCTATGCCATCTCCCTCCGTTCTCGTCGTCGGCGGCGGGCCGGCCGGGGCCGCGGCCGCTCTCTGGCTCGCTCGGGACGGCCACGACGTCCTTATGGTGGAGAAGAAGTCGTTTCCTCGGGAGAAGACCTGCGGAGACGGCCTCACCCCCAGGGCCATTCTCCAGCTTCAGGAGATGGGCTTCGACTTCGATGTACCCGAGTTCCACAGGATCAGCGGGCTGCGCTCCTATGCCGGGGACGATCTGATGATGGAGATGAACTGGCCGGATCACAGTCGTTTTCCCGACTGGGGAGGGGTCATACGCCGCCGCGACCTCGACGCCCAGGTGGCTCGGCTGACGGAGAAAGAGGGGGTGCGGGTCCTCGAGGAGACCACCGCCACGCCGGTGATCGAAGATGGCCTGCTCGCCTCGGTCCTCCTGGAGCGGAACGGCTCCACCGAGAAGGTGGCGCCTCAGGTGACCGTGATCGCCGACGGCTCCCACAACCGCTTCGGGAGGGAGCTGGGCACCACCCGGCGCCGCGACTATCCGATGGGCATGGCCACCCGGGCCTACTACTCCTCCCCGTTCTCCGGGGACGGCTTCCTCGAAAGTCAGCTCGACCTACGGGACGCCTCAGGGGCCACCATCCCCGGGTACGGCTGGATCTTCCCCATGGGGGACGGCACGGTGAACCTCGGTGTTGGGCTGCTGTCGACCTTCAAGAGGTGGAAGAGGGTCAACGGCGCCCAGATGATGAACGCCTATGTGGCCGCCACCCCCGGCCACTGGGAGCTGACCGAGGACAGCCGGCTCACCAAGCCCATGGCCGGAAAGCTGACCATGTCCTTTTCCAAGGAGCCATTGGTAGGTGCCAACTGGATCACCGTGGGCGATGCGGCGGGAGCCATCAACCCGTGGAACGGTGAGGGGATCTCCTACGCTTATGAGACCGGACGCATTGCCGCCCACTACATCGGTGAGGCCCTGGCCCTCGGCGACCTAAGCATCCTCCACCGCTATTCCCGGCGGCTGGACGACGAGTATGGGCTCTACTACCGGATGGCCCGACTGTTCGTCAGAGCCATCACCCATCCGCCGTTGATGCGGTCCCTCGCCCACACCGGTCTGCGCAACCGGCCCCTAATGGAGTGGACGTTGAAGGTGATGGCGAACCTCCTCGACGAGGACGAGAAGGGGATCGGGGAACGGGCCTACGCTGCCCTCGGGGCTCTGGTGAGGGCCCTGCCGGTCCCCTAACCCGCACCGGCTGGCGGCGACGAATACGATCAGGGGCATGGACCGCCCCGAACTCGTCGCCTTCGACGTCAACGAAACCCTGCTCAGCCTGGCTCCCCTGCGAGAGGGGATGGCCCAAGTGTTCGGCGACGACCCCCCGGTGGGGGAGTGGTTCGCCCGCATGCTCCACGGATCCCTGGTGGCCAACCACCTCAACCGTTATCGGCCCTTCGGCGAGATCGGTGTTGATGCCCTGCTCGCGCTGGCGCACCGCCGTGGAGTCATGGTCTCCAAAGAGCAAGCCGTTGCCGTCGTCGCCATCATGAAGAGTCTTCCCCCCTATCCGGAGGTCTACGGGGCGCTGGAACGCCTCAACGACGCCGGTCTGGTGATGATCGCCCTCACCAACGGCAGCGCCCAGGTCGCCAACGCCCAGATCGAGAACGCCGGCCTCCATCCCTTCATGAGAAGGGTGGTCTCGGTGGAGGAGGTGCGCCGGTTCAAACCCGACCCCATGCCCTACCGGCGCGCCGCCGAGGCCATGGGGGTGGACCTGCGGGACATGATGCTGGTGGCAGCCCACGATTGGGATTGCGCCGGGGCGATCTCCGTGGGAGCGCGGGCGGTTTTCGTTACCCGCCCGGGAGCAGTGTGGAGCCTTCCGTCGCCGATGCCGGACCGGGAAGTGTCCGACATCGCCCAGCTTGCCGCGGAGCTGACCGGTTGACCTACCGCCGCTGATTACTACCGAAAACCGAGGCGTCCTAAGCTCACCGCCGTGACGCTCGCCGACTACCTGCCTATCGGTCTGATGTTGGTGCTCGCCGCCGGTTTCGTGGCGGTGTCGCTGCTGGTTTCGCGTCTCTTCTCTCCCCACCACCCCACGGCGGAGAAGCTGGCACCCTACGAATGCGGGATCATCCCCGAGGTGGAGCCCGCCCAGCGCTTCTCCGTCAAGTTCTACCTGGTGGCGATGCTCTTTGTGATCTTCGACGTGGAGATCATCTTCCTGTTCGCCTGGGCTTCCATCTGGGACTCCCTGGGCTGGTATGGCGTGGCCGCGGTCCTCATCTTCACCTTCTTCGTCCTCGAGACCCTCCTCTACGTCTGGAAGCGGGGGGCCCTCGACTGGAACATCAAGCGCCGGGCCCGCTACATCGTTGCTGACGATACGAGAGAGGCTGCCTAGATGGCGCTGACCCCTCCGGGCAACCTCCTGATGACCACTGTTGAGCGGGCCGCCAGTTGGGCCCGGACCCGATCCATGTTTCCCGCCACCTTCGGCCTCGCCTGTTGTGCTATCGAGATGATGGCCACCGGCGCTGCCCACAATGACCTGGCCCGGTTCGGGATGGAGGTTTTCCGGGCTTCCCCGAGACAGGCGGACCTGATGATCGTCGCCGGACGGGTGAGCCAGAAGATGGCGCCCGTGCTCCGCCAGGTTTACGACCAGATGCCCGACCCTAAGTGGGTGATCTCCATGGGGGCCTGTGCCTCCACCGGGGGAATGTTCAACAACTACGCCCTGGTTCAGGGAGTGGACCAAATCGTCCCGGTGGACATCTACGTACCTGGGTGCCCGCCGGGCCCGCAGAGCCTCATGCACGGCATCCTCACTCTCCACGACAAGATCATGGCGGGGGAGATCAGACGATGAATCCCGTCGAGGCCCTGGCCGAGAAGTTCGACGACGTCTCCTGGGAGGACAGCCACGGTCAGGCTGTGGCCCGGGTGCCCGCCGCCAGGTGGCGGGAGTTCGCCGAGGCGGTGCGGGACCACGGCTTCGAGATGTGCGTCGATGTCACCGCAGTCGACTGGAGGCGTTCCCGCCCTGAGCGCTTCGAAGTGGTGGCCAACCTGGTCTCGGTCAGCCAGAAGGCAAGGCTGCGGATGATCACCACCGTCGACGGTGACTCCCCCGTGCTGGCCTCGCTGGTCCCCGTCTGGCCGGGGGCCAACTTCGCCGAGCGGGAGGTGTACGACATGTTCGGGATCACCTTCGAAGGCCATCCCGACATGACCCGGATTCTCATGCCCGACGACTGGGAGGGCCATCCGCTCCGCAAGGACTTCGGGGTGGGTTCGGTGCCGGTGCAGTTCAAAGAAGCTCCGAAGGTGACCTGACATGGTTGACGGGAAGACCCAGGAAAACACGACGCTCGACCTCTGGGTGGCCGGCACGGAGGAGCCCCAGTTCACCCCCACCGACGAAGGGTCCCAGGAGATCGGGATCGTCGACGAGACCCCTGAGCGTCTCGCCGAGGAGATGGGCCGGGTAGTCGAAGACGACTACCTCTGGGACGACGAAGCCGCTCCCGACGAGCGGATGATCGTCAACATGGGGCCCCAGCACCCCTCCACCCACGGGGTGCTCCGGCTCCAGATCGAACTGGAGGGTGAGACCATCCGGCGCACCAAGCCCATCATCGGGTACCTCCACACCGGCATGGAGAAGACTGGCGAGGAACTCACCTACTCCCAGGGGGCCACCAACGTCACCCGCATGGACTATCTGGCGCCCCTTCATGAGGAGCTGGTCTACTCCCTGGCCGTAGAGCGGCTCCTCGACTTGGAGGTGCCACCCCGGGTGAAGGCGATACGGGTGCTGATGACCGAACTCAACCGCATCTCCTCCCATCTGGTCGCCCTGGCCACCAACGGCATGGATATCGGTGCTCTCTCGATGATGATCTACGGTTTTCGGGAGCGGGAGTCGATCCTCGCCTTCTTCGAGAAGACGACGGGCCTGCGGATGAACCACAACTACATCCGCCCTGGCGGAGTGGCCGCCGACCTCCCCCCGGGGTGGAAGGACGACGTCGCCGGGATTCTGAGGACGATCCCTCCCCGCATCCAGCAGTACGACGATCTGCTGAAGGAGAACCCGATCTGGGTTTCCCGCACCCAGGGAGTGGGGGTGATCACCGCCGAGGAGGCCTTGGCCTACTCCATGACGGGTCCGACCCTGCGGGCCGCCGGAGTGGACTGGGACCTACGTAAGGCCTTCCCCTACTCGGGCATCGAGCAGTACGAGTTCGACGTTCCCACCGGTAGTCACGGCGACGTATACGACCGCTACCGCATACGGATCGAGGAGATTCTGGAGTCCCTCAAGATCGTGGAACAGGTCATGGACACCATGCCCAAGGGCGACTACCGGATCGACGACCGCAAGATCACCCCTCCGCCCAGGGCCCGCATCGACGAGTCGATGGAGGCCCTCATCCATCACTTCAAGCTGTTCACCGAGGGCTTCAAGGTGCCCCCGGGAGAGACCTATGTGGCCGTGGAGTCGCCCCGTGGTGAGCTGGGCTGCTACCTCGTCTCCGACGGAGGGGCGCGCCCCTACCGGATGCACGTCAGGGGACCCTCCTTCTACAACATCCAGGGGCTACCGATCATGATGGCCGACTCCCTGGTGGCCGACACCGTCGCCACCATCGCCTCTTTGGATCCGGTGATGGGAGACGTAGACCGATGATCCCGATTCGTTCTGTGCGGGTTTACGGCTCGTTTTGGCCTGAAGAACCGCACAGAAAGGTTGGTGGACGATGAGTCTGTGGTCGGACGCCACCCAGGAGAGGGCCCGCCAGTTGGTGGAGCGGTATCCGGAGAGGCGGTCGGCGGTCATGCCCTTGCTGTACCTGGCGATGGCCGAGGAGGGGCGGCTCACCGACGACGGGATCGCCGAGGTTGCCCGCTGGTGCGGCATCACACCGGCCCAGGTCCAGGCTGTGGCCAGCTTCTACACCATGTACAAGCGGGAGAAGACCGGCACCTACCTCATATCGTGCTGCACCTCTATCTCCTGCATGCTCCTGGGCGGCGACGAGGTCCTCGAAGCCGTGGAGGACGAGTCCGGGGTTCCCCACGGGGAGACCGACGACGAAGGCCTGGTCTCGGTGGAGCACGTGGAGTGCATCGGCGCCTGCGGTGGTGCCCCGGCGGTCCAGGTCAACTACGAGCTCATCGAGGGAGTCACGCCGGAAAAGGCTCGGGAGCTGGTGCGCTGGCTGAAGGGAGCGCGGCCCAAGGTGGTCCTCGGTGATGAGATGCAGGAGCTGTTCGGGGGTCGCCGCAGCTTCGACTGGGCCATCCCAGAAGAGCTGGGAGCTGTCGGCCCCTACCCGGCCTTCCAGCCCTTCGGCACCGCCGCCAGGGAGGGGATCGAATGACTTACCCCCTGGTCGTCACCGAGCGGATGACCCGCCACCCGGAGGATTCCCACACCCTCGACCGATACGCGGCCACCGGCGGCTACGTCCAGGCCCGCCGTGCGATGGGAATGACCCGGGACGAGCTGGTGGAAGAGGTCAAAGCCTCGGGCCTTCTCGGCCGGGGTGGCGCCGCCTTCTCCGCCGGGCTGAAGTGGAGCTTCCTAGCCCCCGACCGGCCCTCCTACCTAGTGGTCAACGCCGACGAATCCGAGCCGGGCACCTTCAAGGACCGCCAGCTCCTCGAGCGTGACCCCCACCAGTTGGTGGAGGGGATCATCATCGCTGCGGTGGCCAACGAAGTCCACGAGGCCTTTGTCTACGTGCGCGGTGAATACCCCAAGCCGGCGAGGAGGCTCCAGGCGGCCATCGACGAGGCCTACGCCGCGGGGTACCTGGGCAAGGGCATCTTCGGCACCGACTACGACCTGGAGGTGACGGTCCACCTCGGAGCCGGGGCCTACATCTGCGGTGAGGAGACGGCTCTCCTCAACTCCCTGGAGGGAAGACGGGGCGAGCCCCGCCTCAAGCCTCCCTACTTCCCTGCCGCCAAGGGCCTCTACATGAAACCCACCATCGTCAACAACGTGGAGACGATCTCCAACCTCCCCCACATCCTCGAGCTGGGTGCCGAGAAGTACGCCTCCCTGACCGGAGCCGCGGACTCCGGAACCTTCCTCATGTCCCTCTCCGGGCATGTGAACCGCCCCGGCAACTACGAACTGCCCCACGGCATCACCTGGGGCGAGCTGATCTACGAAATAGGCGGCGGGATTCGCGACGACAAGGCTCTCAAGACCTGGATCCCCGGTGGGGCCTCCGCACCCTGGTTCATCCCCGAAGAGCACCTCGAGCTGGAGATCACCAAAGACGCCACCGCAGCCGCCGGATCGATGCTCGGTTCGGGGGCGGTGATCGTCATGGACGAGGACACCTGTGTGGTGCGGGCCGCCGAGCGCCTGGTCCGGTTCTTCGCCCACGAGTCCTGCGGTCAGTGCACGCCCTGTCGCGAGGGGACAACCTGGATGGAGATGATCCTCCGTCGCATCGAAGAGGGCCAGGGCCGCCCCATCGACCTGGACCTGGTCGTGGACGTTGCCGACGGGATCAGCGTCGGGCTCGGCTGGCCCCCCAAGATGACCACCATCTGCCCCCTCGGGCCTTCGGCCGTCTCGCCGATCATCGCCCTCCGCGACTACTTCCGCGACGAGGTCCAGGCCCACGTCGACGCCGGCGGGTGTCCCTACCGGCTCGCTCCCACCACGCTGGAGGCGACGGGATGACGGAGAAGGTCCTGGTCACCATCGACGGCGTCGAGCGGGAGGTCCCGGACGGGACGCTGCTCATCAAGGCCGCCCAGGACACCGGCACCTACATTCCCCGCTTCTGCTGGCACGAGCGGATGAAGCCGGTGGGCATGTGCCGTATGTGCCTCGTTGAGATCGACAGCCCTCGCGGTCCGATGTTGGTCACTTCCTGCACCACGCCGGTGAGGGAGGGAATGGTGGTGGACACCGAGAGCGACACGGTGAAGAAGGCCCAGGAGGCGGTGCTGGAGCTCCTTCTCGCCAACCACCCCCTCGACTGCCCCGTCTGTGACAAGGGCGGGGAGTGCCCCCTCCAGGATCAGGCCCTCTCCCACGGTCCCGGGGAGAGCCGGTTCGTGGAGATAAAGCGCCACTACGAGAAGCCGATCCGCCTCTCCAACCTGGTCCTCCTCGACCGGGAGCGCTGCATTCTCTGCGCCCGTTGCACCCGGTTCTGTGAGGAGATCTCCGGTGATCCTCTCATCGAGTTCAAGGGTCGCGGCAACGCCACCGAGGTCAACACCTTCCCCGATCAGCCCTTCTCCTCCTACTTCTCGGGCAACACGGTCCAGATCTGCCCGGTGGGTGCCCTCACCGCCAAGCCGTACCGGTTCCGGGCCCGACCCTGGGATCTGGACAGGGTGGAGAGCTCCTCCCTCTTCGACACCGCCCACCCCCGGATCGAGGTCCACGCCTCCCAGAATCGGCTCCTCAGATACCTCGGGGTAGACAACCCGCACACCAACCGCGGGTGGCTCTCGGACAAGGACCGCTTCGGCTTCCAATACCTCGACTCCCCGGAACGGGTCACCGCTCCGCTGGTACGTCGCGACGGGAAGCTGGTGGAGACCGACTGGGCCGAGGCCCTGGACATCGTGGCCAACCGCCTCAGCTTGATCCGGGACGACGAGGGCGACACCCTGGCGGTGCTGGGAGGAGCCCAGGGCACCAACGAGGACGCCTACGCCCTGTCCAAGTTCGCCCGGGTGGTGTTGGGCACCAACCACATCGACTCCAGGATGGGTGATGAGCTTGCCCCCCATTTTCTCGCTGCCACCGTGGACCGGGCCCGGATCGACGACCTCGACTCCGCCGACACCATCCTCGTATGGGGTCCCGATCTCAAAGAGCGCCACCCCACCCTCTATCTCCGAGTGCGCCGGGCCGCCCAGGAGCTGGACGCTCGCTTGGTGGTGGTTCATCCCCGGGCCACCGGCCTCGACGACCGGGCCGCCCACATCCTTCGCTACCGCCCCGGAGCGGGGTTCGACCTCCTTCAGGCCATCGCCGCCGGTGAGCACCCCGAGGTGGCAGCGGCCCTGGAAGCAGAGAAGGTGGTTGCCCTGGTGGGTGTCGCCTCACTGGCCGACGGTCCCGTCCTGGCCGAAGCAGTGGCCGACCTGGTGCGCCAGCGTGCCGGCACCGCTTGCCTCCTCCCCCTCGACGACAGGGCCAACGTCTACGGCGCCCTGGACATGGGCCTCGCCCCCGACCTGCTCCCCGGTCGGGTCGCCCTCGATTCGGTGGGCTGCGCCAATCTGGCCGCCTCCTGGGGGGACATCCCCCGGGTGCCGGGACGGGACACGTCGGGGATCCTGGAGGGCCTGGCCTCCGGGGAGCTGCGGGGCCTCGTCCTGGTTGGTGCCGACCCGGTAGGCGACTTCCCCGAGCCCGAGCTTGCCGCCGAGGCGCTGGACATAGCCGAGTTCGTCGTCTCCGTCGACCTGTTCCTCCACGACTCCAACCGGAACGCCAACGTGATCCTGCCGGCGGCCGGTTTCGCCGAGAAGGAGGGGACGGTGACCAACATCGAAGGGCGGATCCAGAAGGTGAACCAGATCCGCCCGCTCCTGGGCCAGGCCCGGCCAGAGTGGTCGGTCTTCGACGACCTGGCTGTTCTCATGGGCGCCCCGCTGGGTCTTTCCTCGGCGGAGCTGGTCTTCAAGGAGCTGGCCACGGTCTCCCCCGCCTACGAAGGCCTCTCCTGGGCGATGGTGGAAACCAAAGGCCGCGACGGGGTGGTCATCCCCCTCCATGGCGCCCAGCCGCTCAACCACATCCCGGTGTCCGTCACCGGGGAGGGGGATCGTCCCCCGGCCGGGCTGGCGCTTCATCAGGGGAGGGTCATGTACGACGGCGGGGTCCGTCTCCGTCACTGCTCCTCCCTGGCTCCCCTCGCCTCCGGTGCGGTGGTCTATCTGCACCCCGCCGACGCCTCTCGGCTCGGAGCCGAACATGGCGACCGGGTCCGGGTTTCCACCCGGGTCGGGCATGGCGAGTTCACCCTCGTCGTGGACGAGGGGACTCCCCAAGAAGTGGTCTACGTGCCCCTCAACCAGCCAGGCGCCCCCGCCCTGGGTACGGGCGTCGAAGTGAGCCTGGAGGTGGTGGGATGACTCTTGCCCAGTTCGGGATCGTTGTCGCCAGGGTGGCGCTCACCTTCGGGCTGCTGCTCCTGGTGACCATCCTCAACGTGTGGGCGGAGCGAAAAATCGTTGCCGACATGCAGAACCGTATCGGTCCCAACCGGGCCGGGCCCTGGGGGATCCTCCAGACCGTGGCCGACGGGATGAAGCTCTTCTTCAAGGAGTCGGTGACACCGCGCAAGGTGGAGATGGGGATGTACGTGTTGGCCCCCTTCCTCGCCGTAATGCCCGCCTTCCTCATGTTCATGGTCGTCCCCTGGGGAGGATCGTTCACCGTGGGCGGCCGGGAGTTGGTCCTCCAGGGCACCGATCTCAATATCGGGCTGTTGTTCATCCTGGCGATGTCGTCCTTGGCGGTCTACGCCGTGGTGATGGCGGGTTGGGCTTCGGGCTCCAAGTACCCACTGCTGGGTGGAATCCGCGCCACCGCCCAGGCCATCTCGTATGAGGCGGCGATGGGCCTAGCCATGGTGTCGGTGGTCGTGTTCACCGCCACCCAGGGCGATGGTGGAGGGACCCTCTCCTTGGCAGAGATCGTGGCTCGTCAGTCGGGAAACTGGGGAGACATCGCACCGATCTTCTCCGTGGTGCCCCGATGGAACCTCTTCCCCCAGTTCGTAGCCTTCGCCATCTTCTTCATCGCCATCATCGCCGAGACCAACCGGGCGCCCTTCGATCTGGTAGAAGCCGAACAGGAGCTGGTAGGCGGATTCCACACCGAATACTCGGGCATGCGCTTCGCCATGTTCTTCCTCGCCGAGTACATCAACATCTTCACCATGTCGGCGATCGCCGCCACCCTCTTCCTCGGCGGCTGGAACGGACCCACCTTCGAAGGGCTCGTCCCCGGGATTGTCTCGGCGCTGCTGCCCACGGTCTGGTTCCTGGTCAAGACCTACGCCATTGTCTTCCTCTTCTTCTGGATCCGGGCCACCCTTCCCCGTCTCCGCTACGACCAGCTCATGAGCCTTGGTTGGAAACGCCTCATCCCCACCGCCCTGGCCTGGCTGATCATCTCCACTGTCGTCACCGCCTTTCGCCGCTTCGGAGCACCCTGGAGTTAGTCATGGGAGTGTTGAGCGCCATCCTCAAGGGTCTGCGGGTGACGGGGGGGATCATGGTCCGCACCATCACCGGCGACGAGCTGGTCACGACTCAGTACCCCAAGGAGTTCCGGGACAAGCCCCAGCGGTTCCACGGCCGCCATGTCCTCAACCGATACCCCGACGGGATGGAGAAGTGCATCGGCTGCGAGCTGTGCGCCGGCGCCTGCCCGGCCCGATGCATCTACGTCCGCGGAGCCGACAACGATCCTGAGATCCCCAGCTCGCCGGGGGAGCGGTACGGCTACGTGTACGAGATCAACATGCTGCGTTGCATCTTCTGCGGGCTGTGCGTCGAAGCCTGTCCCACCGAGGCGATCACCATGACCCAGCTCTTCGAGATGTCCACCACCAACCGTGAGAACGCCATCTACACCAAGGAGACCCTGTTGATGGATACCCAGGGCCGGGTGCCGCACATGTTCCCCGATGACCCACTGGCCGACCTCAGCGAGCTGGATCACGCCGACGGATGGGTGAGGGCCACCGCTCCTTCGGGAGTGGCCGCCTACCAAGGAGTCAGGATGTGGAGGGGAACCCCAGGGCCGGGCTCGTGGGACCCGGAGCCGGCTCAGGACGTCCGCGACGCCGGACCCAGCGAGGAGGAAGCCGATGGCTGAGCCCCTCCTCTTCGTGCTGATGGCCATTGGTGCCCTGGCGGGGGCGGTGGCGGTGGTGGTGGCTCGCAACCCGGTCCATTCGGCGATGGGACTCATGGGCACCCTGTTCTCGGTGGCAGTCCTCTACGTACTCCAGCTCGCCCACCTGGTGGCGGCGGTCCAGATCATCGTCTACGCCGGGGCGGTGATGACCCTGTTCCTGTTCGTCATCATGATGATCGGGGTGGACAAACGGGAGGACATCAGCGACAGCCTGCCCTTCCAGCGGGTCGGAGTGGCCGCGCTCACCTTGGTGATCGTGTTCTTTGTGGCTGCCCTGACCCTCTTCGGCGAGTTCGACTGGGTTCCGGCCGCTGGCGAAACGAACCCCTCCCTGACCAACGGGACCGTCCAGGCGGTAGCCGAGCCCATGTTTACCCGATGGGTCCTGGCCTTCGAGGCCACGGCCTTGCTGCTGACGATCGCTGCCGCCGGGGCTGTCGCCCTCGCCCAGTACCGCAGGAGGAGCCCATGATCGTCGACGCGGGCTGGTACATGACCCTGGCAGCCGCCCTATTCCTCATCGGTTCTGTAGGGCTTCTGCTCCGTCGCAACGCCTTGATCATGTTCATGTGCATCGAGCTGATGCTCAATGCGGTGAACCTGACCCTGATAGCGGCAGGCCGGGCCCTCAACGATCTGTCGGGTCAGGTAGCGGTCTTCTTCATCCTCGTGGTTGCCGCCGCCGAGGTGGTGGTGGGGCTGGCCATCATCGTGTCCATCTTCCGCCAGCGGTCCTCGGCGTCGGTGGATGAGCTATCGGAGATGAGCGGGTGACAGGTTTGACTGCCGACCGACTTCGCTCCTCGGCACCTTTCGGTCTGGAGATCTCCCATGATTGAGATTCTCTGGCTGATCATCGCCCTGCCACTCGCTGGAGCTGTGCTGCTCCACTTTGCCGGCCGGTACCTGCGTGAACCCCTGGCGGGATGGCTGGCCTCGGCGGCGATCGGTGGTTCGTTCCTGGTGTCCCTCATCGGCGCCCTCCCCTTCTTCGCCGGGACCGGAGAGGCGGAGACGGTCCTGGGTTGGGATTGGATGCCCGCCATCGGTGCCCGCATGGAGCTTTTGTGGGATCCCCTCTCCGCCCTCATGGCCCTGGTGGTCACCGGGGTCGGCGCCCTGATCCACGTCTTTGCCATCGGCTACATGGGAGGCGACGAGCGGTTCTCCCGCTTCTTCACCTACCTCAACCTGTTCGCCGCTTCGATGCTCACCCTGGTCCTGGCCGGCAACTACGCCATGCTCTTCCTCGGTTGGGAGCTGGTGGGGCTCTGCTCCTATTTGCTGATCGGTTTCTGGTTCACCCGTACCTCGGCCGCTGCGGCCGCCAAGAAGGCTTTCGTGGTCAATCGCATCGGCGACTTCGGCTTCATGGTCGGCCTGATGTTGGTGTTCACCACCTTCGGCACCCTCTCCTATGCCGGGATCTTCGAGGCGGCCCCCGAGGAGCTGACCACCGGGCTGGCCACTGTGATCGGTTTGCTCTTCGTGGTGGGGGCGGCTGGGAAGTCGGCTCAGATCCCCCTCTACGTGTGGCTTCCCGACGCCATGGAGGGCCCAACCCCGGTCTCTGCCTTGATCCACGCCGCCACCATGGTGACCGCCGGCGTCTACCTTGTGGCCCGCTCGGCGCCGATCTTCGATCTCGCTCCCGCGGCTCAGGTCACGGTGGCCACGGTGGGGGCGCTCACCGCCCTGTGGGCGGCCACCATCGCTATGGCTCAGCGGGACGTGAAAAAGGTCCTGGCTTACTCCACCATCTCCCAACTGGGATACATGTTCCTCGCCGTGGGAACCACCGCCTATGTGGCGGGCATCTTCCATCTCATGACCCACGCCTTCTTCAAGGCTCTCCTCTTCCTCGCTGCTGGCTCGGTGATTCACGCCATGGCGGGAGAACAGGACATGGGCAAGATGGGTGGGCTGTTCAAGAAGATGCCGGTGACGGCCACCACCATGGGTATCGCCACCCTGGCGATCGCGGGCATGCCGCCTTTGGCCGGTTTCTGGTCCAAGGACGAGATCCTCGGTGCGGCCTTCGCCCGGGGCGGGTGGTATTCGGTGCTGTGGATCATCGGGCTCGTCACCGCCCTTCTCACTGCCTTCTACATGACCCGTCAGTGGGTACTCGTCTTCCTCGGCGAACCCCGATGGGAGGAGGGGGTCACTCCCCACGAGTCACCCCGGGTGATGACCCTTCCCCTGGTGGTGCTGGCGGGCCTCTCCGTGGTGGGTGGCCTGGTCAACACTCCCTTCCGCACCACCCTGGAACACTTCCTGGAGCCAGCCTTCGAGCGGGTTCAGCTCCTGCTTCCCCCCGAGGACTCCGGTACCTTCCTGGTCCTCGCCGGCCTGTCCGTGCTCGCCGGGATAGCGGGGATCGTTGCCGCCTGGCTTGCCTACCGGCGGCCTGCCCCCCAGTGGCGAGCCTTCGAAGAGGGGCTCGACCCTCTGTGGAGCGTCTGGGAGCAGGCCTATTCGGTGGACGACTTCTACGGCAAGGTGTTGGTAGCTCCGGGTAAGCGGGCGGCGGTGGCCGCCGCCTTCGGCATCGACCTTCCCGTGATCGACGGGGCGGTCAACGGTGTGGGGCGGGCGGTTCGCCGGGTCGGCGACTGGATCCGTCCTCTCCAGACCGGCTACGTCCGCAACTATGCCGCCCTGTTTCTCGCCGGGACGGTGCTGGTGGTCATCTGGCTCGTGGCGGGGGGATCTTGATGCTCACCTGGATCATCCTGGTTCCCGTCATCGGCGCCGCGGTGGTAGCCCTGGTGCCGGGGCGTAACCGCGAGGTTCATCTGCCCCTGGGCATCGCCCTGTCGATCCTCCCCCTGGCTTTGGCTGGCTATCTCTTCTACGTCTTCGAGCCTGTGGCCGGATACCAGTTCGTCCAGCGGGCCGACTGGTACCAGCCTTGGGGCCTGTCCTGGTATCTGGGGGTGGACGGGATCTCCCTTCCCATGGTGCTGCTCACCACGATCCTGGTCCCCATCGCCTTGGGGGCCTCCACCTCGATCACCAAACGGACCAAGGAGTTCGTGGTCTACACGCTCATGCTGGAGGCGGGGATGATTGGGGTCTTCCTCGCCCTCGACCTGTTCTTATTCTTTGTCTTCTTTGAGGCGATCCTCATCCCCATGTACTTCATCATCGGGATCTGGGGGAGTGAGCGTCGCATCTACGCTGCGGTCAAGTTCTTCCTCTACACCGCCTTCGGCTCGGCGCTGATGCTCGCCGCCATCATTGCCCTGGTGGTCACTTACGCCAACCAGTTCGGAGTCTCCAGCTTCGCCCTGTCCGACCTGATGGAAGTGAGCCTGTCCACGGGCGCTGAACGGTGGCTGTTCGCCGCCTTCGCCCTGGCCTTCGCCATAAAGGTGCCTCTCTTCCCCCTCCACACCTGGCTTCCCGACGCCCACACCGAGGCGCCCACCGCGGGCTCGGTCCTCCTGGCCGGTGTCCTGCTGAAACTGGGCACCTACGGTCTATTGCGCTTCAACCTGTCCCTCTTCCCCCAAGCCTCCGTGGACGCTGTCTGGATCATGGGCATCCTGGCGGTGGTTGGGATCGTCTATGGGGCCGCGGTGGCCATCGTCCAGCCCGACCTGAAACGGCTGGTGGCTTACTCCTCGGTCTCCCACCTCGGTTTCATCGTGTTGGGTACCTTCGCCCTCACCGCCGGATCCCTTCAAGGGGCGGTCATCCAGAACGTCAACCATGGGCTCACCACCGGCGCCCTCTTCCTCTTGGTGGGGATGCTCTACGAGCGGCGCCACACCAAACAGATCGCCGAGTTCGGGGGCTTGCAGAAGGTCATGCCAACTTACGCCGGGTTCTTCCTGTTCATGAGCTTCGCCTCGATTGGGCTGCCCGGACTCAACGGCTTCGTCGGGGAGTTCCTGGTGCTCCTCGGCAGCTACGCCACCCTGCCCGTGCTGGCGATCATCGCCGCCTCGGGAGTGATCCTGGCGGCGATCTATCTCCTCTGGGCCTACGAGCGGGTATTCACCGGGGTTCCGGACAAGGAGGAGAACAGGCTTCTCTCCGACCTGTCGGTGCGGGAGGTAGCCCTGCTGGCTCCCATCGCCATCCTGGTGCTGGTGATCGGGCTCTACCCCAAGGTCCTCCTCGACAAGATCGGCCCCTCCACCGACGCCGCGCTCGACCACGTTGTTGCCGAGACCGGCTACGTAGTCAGCGACTCCGGTCCCGTGCTGTTCCTTTCCGGAGGTGAGGGTTGATGCCCACTCCTGAGGTCAGCTGGCTTGCCATCCTTCCCGAACTGGTGCTCGCCCTGGCAGCCGTGGCGGTCCTGTTGGCGGAGGTGCAGTGGAAACCACCGGCCCGGGTTCTCGGTTTCGTGGCGGGTACCGGTCTCCTGCTCACTGGGGCGGCGACCCTGTGGCAGTGGCGGCGGGCGATGGACGTCCTCGATTCGGGTGTCGCCTCCGATCTGGTGGCCTTCAGCGGAATGATCTTTGTGGACGGTTTCGCTGTCTTCGCCCGCATGGCCCTGGTGGTGGTCACCGCCCTCGGACTGGTCTCGGCATGGTCGTTGCTGGAACGGTCGGGCACGAGGAGGGCCGAGGCCATCGCCCTGGTGCTCCTCGCCACCGCCGGGTTCTCCATCATGGTGGCTTCCAACAACCTGGTGATGCTGTTCCTCGGCCTGGAGGTGGGCTCGATCGCCCTCTACGTCTTGGCCGGGTTCACCAGGGACAGCCTCCGCTCTGATGAGGCGGCCATCAAGTATTTCCTCCTCGGCTCCTTCGCTTCGGCCATCTTCATCTACGGCGTAGCCCTGCTCTACGCCGGGACCGGCCAGTTGGAGATAGTCGGCCTTCGCGGCTTCTTCGCCACCCTTCTGGTCCTCCGCCCAGGGGTGATCCTCGTCGGTCTGGGCCTGGTGATCGTGGGGCTCGCCTTCAAAGTCTCCGCGGCGCCCTTCCACACCTGGGCCCCCGACGTCTACCAGGGTGCTCCCGCCGGTCTGGTGGGCTACATGGCGGCCATGGCGAAGATCGCCGGGTTCGCGGCCATCGCCCGGATCCTCATCACGGGTCTCTCCGAGCTGGAGGCCGACTGGCTGCCGATCGTCGCCACCCTCTCCGTGCTCTCCATGCTGGTGGGCTCGGTCCTCGCTCTGGTGCAGAGCGACGTCCGTCGGCTGTTGGCTTACTCGGGTGTAGCCCACGCCGGGTTCATCATGACCGGGATCGTGGGGGGTGTCACCGACGGCATCCTCTTCTACGTGGCCGCCTACGCCCTGCAACTCGTGGGCGCTTTCGCCGTGGTGGCCGAAGTGGGGGGCCCGGGGGGCACCGAGTCACCTATCGACGACTATCGAGGCCTGGCCAGGAGGAGCCCAGGGCTGGCCGCGGCGTTCACTGTGTTGCTGCTCGGCATGGCCGGGTTACCGCTGACCTCCGGCTTCGTCGCCAAGTTCGGGGTTTTCGCCAACGCCTGGAACGTCGGATACCAGTGGCTGGTGATCGTCGCCGTCCTGGCTTCGGTGATCGCTTTCGCCTTCTATCTGAGGGTGATCGTGGTCATGTACATGGACGAGGTGGCAGGGGACAGTGTCGTGGTGTCACGGGCAGGAGGTTGGGTGCTGGCCCTCACGGTGGCGGCCACAGTGGCCTGGGGGGTCTTCCCAGGGTTGCTCATCGACCTCGTAGCCAATGCCTTCGCCCTCTAGGCTCGCCGCCTCAGCCCTCCTCGCAGGCGTTCTGATCGTCTGGCTTGCCCTTCCAGCGCTGGCGGTGGAGACCTCCACGTCTGAGCTGGTCCTCATTCGGGAGGGCACTGTCTTCGAAGACGACCTCTACGCGGCGACGGTGCGGGCGGTCGTGGAAGGAGAGCTTCAAGGTGACCTGGTGGTTTTTGCTGCCGATGAAGTGGTTATCCGCGGCAAGGTGACCGGATCCCTTCTGGCCATCGCTCCCACGGTCCGGGTCGAGGGGACCGTGGAGGGTTCGGTCCGGGTGGCCGGTGGCCGTCTCATCGTCACCGGCGAAGTGGGCGAGGACGTGGTGGTGGCGGCCACGGAAGTGGCCCTGAGCGAGCGGTCCCGGGTCGGAGGGGACGTTCTCACCTGGACCGTGGAGATGTCTTCCCTCGGAAGGGTGGAAGGAGCTCTCGAAGGGAGCCAGCGCAGCCTCTACATCGGTGGCGAGGTTGGAGAGGTAGACATAGCCGTTGGCCACGTCGACGTGGCCGCTCCCCGTCGGGTGTTGGGGGATTTCGACTATCGCTCCGACCGGGAGGTCGCTCACCTCGAGCGCGCTCAGGTGGAGGGAACGGTGGTGCGTCAGGCTCCACTCCCACCCAACCTTCGCATCAGGGCGCTCCGGTTCGTGGCTAGGTTGCTCACGATCCTGGTGCTAACCACCGGGGCTCTGGCTGTGGCCTGGGCGTTCCCGGATCGCACCCGGGCTGCCATCGACACCGCGGCACGTTCGCCGTGGCGGGCCTGGTGGCGGGGGGCCCTGGTCCTGGCCTCGCCGTTGGTGGTGGCCGGGCTCGCCGGTTTTCTCCTCGTCGCGGTTCCGCCCCTGGCGGCTCTCTCGCTGGCGGTGATCCTGGCGCCGGTGGTGGTGACCATGGCTGGTGTGATCTTTTTTCTGGCGATACCGGCGGGTGTGCCGGCGGTGGGCAGGCTGGGGGTTCGGGTCTTCAGGGGGTTCGACTACTTCGGTGCCGTGGCCGGCGGGTCCCTCCTCGCCGGGCTGCTATGGCTGCTGCCCTTCATAGGCTGGACGGTGCCGTTGGTGGTGCTGCCGGCAGGCCTGGGGTCGTGGATGCTGAGCTGGCGCAGTGAGGGGGCTCCGGAAGAGGAGTAGGGGTGCGCTCAGCCTCATCGTGTCTTCTCCCGGGTAGTTCGGGGCGAGGCTAGTAGTCGTCTCGACCCGCTTGATGTTCGTAGCGACGCAGCGCGGCGCCGCTGCTTGCCTGGAAGCCGAAATGCTCATAGAGGGGACCACTTCAGGATCACACAGGACGTCTACCGCGTAGAGATCGTCGAGCCGTCCCAGGAGGCGCTCCACCAGGCGGGAGCCGATGCCCAGCCCTTGGAAGTCGGGCTTCACCTCGAGGAGGGGGATGTAGGCGGTGAGGATGCGATCGGTGAAGGCAGTAACGAACCCCACCACTTGGTTCTCGGAGACGGCGACGACCCGTTCGTCGGCCGCCTCGAGGATCCGCAGGTGGGTGGCGGGGGAGGGCGGGTTGGGCCAGCCCACAAAAAAGGGTCCCTCTAGCCAGGCCGGCTCTATGTTCTCGAGGGTGTGCCGGTACTCGATCACTCGAGACTCTTTACCAGGTGGAAGTTGATGAAGTCGGGCTCGCGGCTCAGCTTCTCATACTGGTCGGGGAACGCTTCGGCGTAAGGGCCGTAGCCCGGATCTGGGCTGGGGGGTTGAGGGTCGGGCTCGAACCTCGGTAGCCACCGCGCCGGAAATATTCTGAGAAATCTTGTTGAGTCTTTCTGTTTTGTCTTAGCCGCGTTATAGTATCG
>JBHHWH010000024.1:0-31889 GCA_046756405.1 Acidimicrobiia bacterium
CCCCCAGTCGGGAGGATCGGAGACCAGATAGGCGACATAGAGGGTGGCGGCGCCCAGCAGGAAATAGGGCACAGCGACCTTGATCTTGCGCTGCACCGAAGGGGGGAGGCGACGGAAGCGCCTCTTGATGTTGGTATGCCTCAACAGCCTCACGGGGACCCACTGGACATGTTGGCCGATCGGTGGGGTGAGCCGGCGGCTTTCGCTAGCCGATCTTGGCGGTCGCCGACATGCCAGCAGCGATCGAGGCGGGCGGCATGGGCGTTCGGACCTGACGGACCTTCATGGGCTCTGCACGCTCACCTTCATGGTTCATTTCCCCGGCTTGTGCGCCGGAGACGAACATCCGCTCCGCTTGGGGTAGTGGGCGTACGGGTGCGTTGTGGCCGCGAAAGCCCGCCGGTCTCACCCTCCATTCCCGGGAGACCCGGGAATCCTTCACATGTCAAAGGCCCCTGACTTCGCCCGCCGTAGGGATGGCCGACGGTCAGGTGACCGACCGCCCCACGGTTGAAGCCTTCCAGCCCCATGCAATCTAGACCCCCCCGGGGGTTGTCACAAGAGGAAAAAGGCGCTCGCGGTGCCAAAACCCCGCCCCCGGGTGGGGTACGCTGACGCGGGTGATGGACGTCACCGCGCTCCAGGAGAAGATCAACCGTATCGAAGGCGTGGAGGCGGTGCGGGTTGTGACCGGAAACGGGCACATCGAGGAGATCCACGTCCTCGCCCGCCCCACCAAGCCTCCGAAGCAGTTGGTTCGCGACGTCCAGTCCCTCGGCCAGGCCCTCTTTGGCATGGACATCGACCGCCGGGTGGTCTCCATCGTCCAGCTCGCCGACGCCGACCTCGAAGCGGGCGCCCGTCCCGCGGTGGTGGATGTCTCCGAGACCTTCGAAGGGTCCCGGGCCGAGGTGACGGTGACGCTCAAGTGGAAGGACCGGCTCCTCATCGGGCGGGCCACGGGTGCTGCCGCCACCGTCACCCGTCCCCGCCAGATAGCCGAGGCCACCCTCGAAGCCCTCAACCAAGCCATCCACCCCCAGGTGGCCCTGGAGGTCAGCTCCATGGACATCCCCACCCTGGGAAGCCGCCGGGTGGCAGTGGCCCAGGTGGTCCTGGTCACCGAGGCCACCGAGCGGATGCTGATCGGCTCCGCCTACGTAGAGGATGAGGACAGCCGTGCCGTGGTTAGGGCGGTGCTCGACGCCCTCAACCGGCTCCTTCCCGACCTGACCGCGGTTTGACCGGGCGCGCGGTAGTCACCCCCCACCGTCTCTCCGCCCAAGCGGCGCGTCAGCTCTTGGAGAAGGGCGGAAACGCGGTGGACGCCGCCATCGCTGCCGTGGCGGCCCAGGGGGTGGTGGCCCCGGAGACCTGTGGCCTCGGTGGTGACCTCTTCGCCCTCATCCACCGCCCGGGTTGGGACCGACCCCGGGCCCTCAACGCCTCGGGACGGGCGGGCTCCGGCGCCGACCCTGAGCTGCTCCGGTCCCGAGGCCACACCGAGGTGCCACGGGACCATCCCCTCACCGTGACCATCCCTGGCTGTGTGGACGGCCTGGTGGCCCTCGATGACGAGCTTGGAGAGCTTGGGCTGGCTGCCTGCCTGGCTCCGGCCATCACCCTCGCCGAAGAGGGCTTCGAGGTCTCCACGGAGCAGGCCCGGGCCTTCGCCCTGATGGCCCCGGTTTACCGCGACAACCCGGCGGTGGCCGAGTTCTACCCTGGAGGTCAGCCGGTCTCCAGGGGCGACCACCTCCGCCGCCCCAACCTGGCGGCCACCCTGCGCCTGATAGCAGAGGGAGGCCGCGACGCCTTCTACGGGGGCCCGCCCGGGGAGGACATCGTCGCCGCCGTGGGAGGACTGATCACCTCCGGCGACCTTGCCCGCTCCCAGGCGGAATGGGTGGACCCCATCGCCGCCGAGGTGGCAGAGCTGGTGGCCTGGACGGTTCCCCCCAACTCCCAGGGCTACTTAGGACCGGGCACCCTGGCCGTCTTCGAAAGGCTGAATCCCCCTAGCGACCCGGAGGATCCCCTGTGGTGGCACCTGCTGATCGAGGCCTACCGCTGCCTGGCTTGGGAGCGCAACGACCTGGTGGCGGATCCAAACAACCTCGCCCTCCCCGCCCACCTCCTCCTCGACGGTTCGCGTCTGGAACGGGCAGCGAAGACGATCTCCCGAGACCGCGCCGGCCTCTGGCCCCGCACTCCCTCCGCGCCCGCCAGCACCGCCTACCTGTGTGCGGCAGACCACGACGGCCTGGCGGTCTCCATCATCCAGTCCAACTACCGGGGTACAGGGTCGCCCTTTGGTGCCGCCCGCTCGGGTTTCGTTCTCCAGGATCGCGGTGGCGGATTCAGCCTCACCCCCGGCCACCCCAACGAGCTCGGACCCGACAAGCGGCCCCTGCACACCCTCTCCCCCACCCTGTGGACCCAAGGCGACCAGCCGCGATGGCTGTTGGGAGCCCGCGGTGGGGCGGTGCAGCCCCAGCTCATTGCCCAGGTGGCGGCCAGGGCCATCCTCGATTCCACGCCCCTGGAGGTGGCCCAGGCGGCACCGCGGTGGACCGTGCCTGCCTTCGGGCCCGGCGAACCGTCACGCCTCCGGCTCGAGCCGGGCATCCCCGACCGGGTCGCTGAGGGACTCGCCGACCGCGGTCACGCCGTGGACATCCTCGACGGGCCCCAACCGGGGTGGGGGCCGCTGTCCATCATCGAACTCGACGGCACCCGACGGCGCGCCGCCCCCGATCCCCGCGTGGATACCACCGCGGCGATGGTCTTCTAGGCGTGTAGCTCAGCTATCACCGCCCGGACGGCATCGGGGTCGAGACCCATCGCCGATCCGATGGTGTAGAAGCCCACCCGCTGGATGCGGTCCCCGTAGCGATCCTTGATCGCCTGGCCGAGCCGGTCCAGGGGCGCCGCCACTCCCACCTCAAGCACCACCTCATCGGGGACCAACGCCGGCATCTCCGCCCACTTCCCCTGCTTCGACAGGGCGTGGAGCTGGTCGCCGAAGTCCCAGTCGTTGTCCTCCAACACCCGCCGGTAGGAAGGGGTGGAGGCATAGAAGGAGATCTGCTGACGCACCGGCTCCATGGCCTGTTCGATCTCGGAGTCGTTCTCGCCGGTCATGACGAACACCGTGGTCGCCAGCTCGACGTCGGCGAGGCTGCGACCCGCACCCGCGGCCCCTTCGGAGATCTTGGGCAGCACCGTCTTGTCCAGATACTTCACCGTATGGAAGGGATGGACGTGGAAGCCGTCGCAGACCTCACCAGCGAGGCGACTCAGGTAGGGCCCTACCCCGGCGATGTAAACCGGAATGTCGGGATAGGGGATCGGACCAGGGTCGAAGAAGGGTGTCATCAAGGTGAACTGGTAGAACTCCCCTTCGTAGCGGAGGCGGGTCGAGTTCTGCCAGGCGTCCCAGATGGCCCGCAAGGAGAGGATGTAGTCGCGTAGTCGTGGCCCGGGCTTGTCCCAGACCGTGCTGAATCGTCGGGTGATGTGCGCCCGTATCTGGGTGCCCAGTCCGAGGATGAACCTTCCCTGGGAGAGACGGGCCAGGTCCCAGGAGGTCATGGCCGTCACCATCGGGGAACGGGGAAAGGCCACCGCGATGGCGGTCCCCAGATCGAGCCCCGGGGCTGTTGTGGCAGCGAAGGCCAGGGGAAAGAAGGGGTCGTGCTGGGTCTCGGCGGAGAAGAACCCGTCGTAGCCCAGGTCGGCGGCGTGTCGGGCGGCCTCAAGGGCGCCGTCGGGCGGTGAGGGGGGAAAGTAGTAGTCGGCTTTCATGGGACCACAGTAGAGGAAGCCACGAGGCAGTACCCTTGACATCACGATGAAACGTCTTGCCAAGATCGTCGGCTTCGTCGGCGGAGTCGCTGCCCTCGTCTGGGCCATGCGGGACCGGTTCGTTTCGGTGGCCACCTCCCGGGAACCGGAACCTCCCACCTTCAAAGTCCCCGGCCAGACCGTGGAGATAATCGAGGGTATCGGCCCGGTCTTCGCCCAACGTCTGAGCGGAGCCGGCATCACCACGGTGGCCGACCTGGCCGGCGCCTCCCCGGATTCGGTGGCCGAGGCTGCCGGGGTCAGCGCCGCTCGGGCGCGGGACTGGATCGAGCGGGCCGGCCAGCTCGTCTGAGATGCCCTATCTCCGTGCCCCCGAAGACTTGGGGGAGGTCGTCGGGGAAGGTCCCTCCTATCGCGTGGACCAGCTCCGCCGCTGGCTCTATTCGACCCCGGTGCTGAACGCCCAGGACATGACCAACTTGCCCCTCCCGCTCCGGGAGCGACTGGCGGAGAGCCTGTGGCCGTTCACCGTCGAAGTGGAGCAGTCAGCGGACTTCGGCACCACCCGAAAGTGGCTGTTCAGAGCGGGGGACGGGGCGGCAATCGAGGCGGTGTTGATGGGCTATCCCCGGCGGGTGACCCTCTGTATCTCCAGCCAGGCGGGCTGTGCCCTGGGCTGTACGTTCTGCGCCACCGGCCAGTTCGGCTTCGAACGTCATCTCGAGGCGGGGGAGATCGTCGCCCAGGTGGCCTACGCCCAGGCCTTCCTTCGTCAGATAGGCATGCCCGGTGTCCCCGACCACCTGACCAACATCGTGTTCATGGGGATGGGCGAGCCCCTGGCCAACTACGAACGGGTGCGGGAGGCGATCAGGCGAATAGTCGAGGTAATGGGGATCTCAGCCCGCTCCCTCACAGTCTCCACGGTGGGGATCGTTCCTGGCATCGAGCGTCTCGCAGCCGAGCCGTGGCCGGTCAGCCTGGCCATCAGCCTCCACGCCGCCGACGACGAGCTGCGCTCCTCCCTGGTGCCCATCAACCGGCAGTATCCCATCGAACGGCTGATCGAAGCGGCTCAGCTCTACTTTGAGAAGAAGAGGCGCCGGGTCTCCATCGAGTGGACCCTCATGGCGGGAGTCAACGATTCCGAGGACCAGGCCGTAAAGCTGGCCAGGATCGCCCGACGCCTACGAGCCCATGTCAACCTCATCGACCTCAACCCGACACCGCTGAGCTCCCTGACAGCGCCTGACGGCGAACGGGTCCAGGCCTTCGCCCGCAGCCTCCGGGACGCCGGGGCGAATGTCACGGTGCGGGAGACCCGAGGCACCGAGATCGACGCAGCCTGCGGTCAGCTCCGGATTGTGTCTGGCGCGGGCCGGGGTTGAGCGTACCGCCGATCCTCATGGGCGATCGCCACCAGACCCTCTTGTGCCTCGAATCGAGTGTTCCCATCGGTTGGGTGTCTGCTTCGGGAGCGATCCCGGGCACGCAAGCCCCCGACAGCCGGTAGAGGCGCGAGCATGTGCTCGTTCGACGTGGAAGTTGTCGATGTTATATCCCCACCCAAGGAGAAGTCCCCTTGATTCCCGCCTCCCCTCTTGGTACGGTCGACTTCATGGGAGCGTTGACCTCATGGGAGCGTCGACTTCATGGGAGCGTCGACTTCATGGGAGCGAAGAAAGGGGTTCCTCGCCGCCTCATCGCCCTGACGGTGCTGACCATGGCCCTTACCATGATGGGCATCACGGCTGTGCAAGCCAGCGACGGCAATGAGGACTGGCATCCGCACTCAGTCACTTCGTGCAGTTGCTACGTGAAGACACGAGGTGGTGAGTTTGGGACCATTGCGCCGATCCCAGAGGCTTCTACCGCGTCCATTACGACTGGCGTAGGCGTTATCGGAGCACGCCTCAAGTATTGGAACGTCATCCGATGGAAGTATTACTACACGTCCTGGGTCTACCGAGACGCTAATGGAGTGCCGGGCATCTACGCGAGAGCGACCGTCGTCAACACCCATCGCGCCGTCAGGTCATACCACTACGCCGAGCCCGACGCTGGTGGCATCTACTACTTCTACGAAACGCACTACGTGGAGGATTTCCATTGAGAATCCCAGAACCTTGGCGAAACTTCAGACGGGTCGTTGGGATGAGCTTTGTGGTCGGAGTCGTCGGACTAGGGGTGATTCTGGGAATACGAGCTGCCAGCTCCACTCCAGTTCAGGATCTCAGCTTTCAGATGCCGCCATCCGAACTTGCGTCTGAGATCATGGCCGACGGGGTCATCACCGAAGACGAGTACGCCACCGCAATGCGAGCCACCGTCGAGTGTGCCCGCGGCGAGGGCATCCTGATGACGACACCACGCTTCGACGGTCGGCAATACGTGTACGTCGTTTTGGCGGACGACGAGGAAATAGCGGCCTTTGATGCGTGTTACGGCCAATATCTCTCTCGTGTCGAAAGGGCCTGGGTGTCTCAGATCGACGCCAAGATCGACCAGAGCCAGATCTACCCCAACTGGGTCGAATGCATGCGCCGCAAGGGACACGAGATCAGTAATGACGCCGAACCGAAGGATCTGTTGTCACAGCTCCCCGTAGAAGCAGCCAAAGACTCCGACACATGCATCGCTGAAGCGGACCCTAGGATCAAACCGCCGACAGACCCAGATTGGGACCGCGTCTACCTCCGATATCAGGCTTGCATGGCCGAGGCGGGGCACAAGGTTCCAGACGCGAAAGGGCTGACCGACATCGGGGCTACGGTCCGGTCCATGGAGGTCGAGTTTGGCTCGGTGAGTTCATTGTGCTTCGCCCAGGCTGAGGTCGATGAGCGCCTGGGATTCGGCAAGCCTTGAGGTAGAGACCCGAGGCATCGAGATCGACGCAGCCTGCGGTCAGCTCCGGATTGTGTCTGGCGCGAGGAAGGGGATCGGTTAGTCTTCTTACCGCGGAGCGGATCAGGGGCAGAAGGAGTCAGCCTTCCCATGCCCGAATACCGCCGTAGCCGAGCCCTCGCCGCCGGTACGGTCCTTCTCCTAGTCGTCGCTATGACCTCGGTCGACTACACCGTCCAGAGGGGGGACACTCTCGCTCAGATCGCTCAGGAGTACGGGGTCACCGTCGCTGAACTCGCCGAAGCCAACGAGATCGCCAACCCCAACCTGATCTATCCAGGCCAGGTGCTGGTCATCCCCGGCGAGGACGGCGAGCCTGACACCGTCTACGTGGTGATCCGAGGTGACACCCTGGCCAAGATCGCCGCCAGCTTCGACACCACGGTGACTGTCCTAGTGGAGGCCAACGACATCGCCAACCCCAACCTGATCCTCGTCGGCCAGCAGATCCTCATCCCAAATACGGGCTCTGTCGCCGAGCCGGAGAACCCTGACAACGGTGGGGGGATGACCGAGGGTGACGAGACGAAGGATGACGCCCAAGCAGACCAAGGGGAGACCCCTCGCTCCGGCCGTTACCACGTCGTGGCCCGGGGAGACACCCTGGAGTCGATCGCTGCCCAGTACAAGGGAGTGACCGCAGACCAGATCGCCGCTGCCAACGGCATCATCAACGGTGTTGTCTACGTCGGAACCCGACTCTTCCTCGACGGGCCCAGCTTCGTGGCGAAGGGCTCCGAGGGAACTACCGCCTACACAGTGAAGAAGGGAGACCGCCTGGCGGACATCGCCGCGCTCCACGACACCACCGTCACCCGTCTGGTGGAGATGAACAACATCGCCAACCCCAACCTGATTCGTATCGGGCAACAGCTCCAGGTCCCCAACAGAGAGACCTGGCTCTGTCCTGTGCCGGGAGCCACCTTCTTCAACGACTGGGGCTTTCCACGAGGTGGCGGCACCCGCTGGCATGAGGGCAACGACCTATTCGCCCCCGAGGGGACTCCGGTCTACGCCCCAGTATCAGGGGTGGTGGAGTTCAAGACCGGATCGATCGGCGGCAAGCAGTTCAACCTCCATGGCGCCGATGGTGTCCTCTACATCGGCAGCCACATGAGCTATTTCGGCAAGAGCGGACGGGTCAATGCCGGCGACCTGCTCGGCGCCACCGGAACCACCGGTAACGCCGTGGGTACCCGGGCCCACATCCACTTCGCCATGTACCTCGATGATGGCGAGGGCCCCGTGGTGAACCCCTACCCATCTCTCATCGCCAACGGCTGTAAAGGCTAGGGCCGGTCCAGCTCGAAGCGGTCTCGAGTGTGGATGTAGGAGCTGCCGGCCATCCGCCCGATAGCGCGGAGAACATCGTTGTTGATGCGGGTGCCGTCGAGGACGTCCTTCCGGATGTGGAAGGCCACCACCTCACCGATCACAGCCTTCGACTTGGAGCCGATCTCCAATACGTGGACCACCCGGCACTCGAGGTTGGCGGGCGCCTCGGCCACCATCGGAGCCGACACCTTCGTCCCGACCACCGGGGTCAGTCCGGCGATAGCAAACTCGTCCTCGTGGGCATCGAAGGCACCGGAGGTCAGATTCATTGCCTCGGCCACCTCCTCGGAGACGATGTTCACCGTGAACTCCCCGGTCTCCTCGGCCAGGGCCACCGAGTCCTTGGGGCGGTCGGGACCGTGACGGCCTCCGGAGAACACAACCGTGGGCGGATCGGCGGCGATCACGTTGAAGAAAGAGAACGGGGCCAGGTTGAAACTCCCGTCCTGTCTCCGAGTGCCGATCCAGCCGATGGGGCGGGGCACCACCAACCCCGAGACCAGCTTGTAGCAGTCCCTCCCGGCCAGGTCGTCGGCGGCGAAGAACCGTTTCGTCAAAGCACCTCTCCTCGTAGTTGGTCGAGTCGGATGGCACTTGCTTCCAACATCCTGCGGTGAAAATCCTTCCGATTGAAATCGCCGGCCGCCGCGGCGGCGGACCGGATGCCGAGGATCTCCCGCTCCCCCACCTTGTAGGAGATGGCCTGGGCCCACCATCCTAAGTAACGAGTGACCTCCGACTCGGCGATGTCCCGGGGCTGAAGGCCGACCCTCTCGATGTAGTCCACCGCCCGGTCGTAGTCCCATACCTCTCCCGCATGAAGGGGAGCATCGTCGGGAATCCGTCTTTCCAGATGACAGCCGATGTCGACCACCACCCGGGTGGCCCGGAAGAGCTGGCTAGCCAAGTACCCCAGCCGGTATTCGGGTTTCTCGAAGTAGCCCAGCTCGTCCATCAGGGTCTCGGCATAGAGTGCCCATCCCTCCCCCGACCCTGGGTACCAGATCACCAACCGGTGAAACCGGGATAGCTGGTCACCCAGCGCCGCCATGCCGGACTGAAGATGGTGGCCGGGGAAGCCCTCGTGATAGGCGGTGGTCACCTCCTGCCAGTGGGGCAGCATCTCCCGCTCCCCCGGGGCGTACCAGATGGAACCGGGGCGGCTGAAGTCCTCCGACGGCGACAT
The DNA here is from genome assembly GCA_046756405.1 of Acidimicrobiia bacterium. Taxonomy (GTDB): domain Bacteria; phylum Actinomycetota; class Acidimicrobiia; order Spongiisociales; family ZC4RG35; genus JBHHWH01. The sequence continues at coordinate 9,233 of JBHHWH010000024.1, forward strand.
GTACCACGCCCCCAGCGGGCCTCCGGGTGGGGCGATGTTCACAGTCACCACCTTGAGCTCCTCGGGCACGTCGAAGTGGACCCCGTCGAGGTCGGCTACCGCCTTCTGCTGGAGGTCGGAGATGAACTCGACGAACTCGTCCCGGGTCTGAGCGGCCCGGGCCGGGTCGGTGTCGAGCATCTCGATCACCTCTTCCAGGCTCCTGTCCGGGTCGATGTGGCGGGCCGTCTCCGCCATCTCCCGACGTAGCCGGTGCACCTCAGACCAACCCCACTGGTAGGTCTCATCGAGATCGAGGGAAAGTCCGAGAAACCGGCCGACGTTCTCGACGTACCTCTCGGCTCCCACCGCATCCCGAGGATTGGCCCGAGGGAGATACACCTCCTCCAGCCAGTTCCCGAACTCCTCGAAGCCCACCAGCGCCGTCTCCACCGCTGCCTTGATGCGCTCCGGATCGGCTCCGGCCGGCTCAGCCTGGTCGGAGAAGGAGACGAACCGTTTCCCGGCGGCGCGCACCTGGCTCAGAACCGACTCGACCTGGCGCACCGCGGCGGCGTCATTACCGGCGAGCCCTTCCGTGAGCGACGCCCGGTAGCCCGACAGCATCAGGGGGATCTCTTCCAGTCGTGCCCTGATGTTCTCCCACGCCTGAAGGTCACTACGAGGCATCACCTCGAAAACGTGGGTGATCCACTGCACGGGACTCCAGATGTGGTTGAGATTCCTCGCCCACCGTTTCCGCTCGAAATCCTCGATCTCCGAATCCAACCAACCGACCAGGACCCGTGCCGCCTTCGCCTGCACCGGATCAGCATGATCCAGATGGGGCGCCAGCCTGGCGCGAGTGGAACGGCAGAGATCGGCCCGGGCTGCCTCGCCTTCAGGGGACAAGTCGGTGCCGAGGTGGTCCCGGCCGGAAATGCCGGCCAGAGTGGCCCCGATGGGATCCAGGTCTGCCCAGGCCTCGGTGAATCGGTCAGAGATCTCGAAGGGGTTACTCATGATCCTATGGAACCATGTCGGGGACCGATCCGACAGATCTCGGCTATCGGATACCCTCTCGGTCAGTGGACGACGACCTGATCGAAGTACGGCCGGACGAGCGCTTCGACGTCGCTGCCGTCGTGGAGTGGATGGTGAGCCAGGAAGGTCTTCCCCCAGGCACTCCTCGAGTGACGCAGTTTGGGGGTGGCAAGGCCAACCTCACCTATCTGCTCACCTTCCCCAAGGGCAGCGAGCTGGTGATGCGCCGTCCTCCCCTGGGTCCCGTTGCTCCCGGTGCCCACGACATGGCCCGGGAGTACCGGGTCCTCTCCCGGCTGTGGAAGGCCTTCGACAAGGCCCCCCGGGCGGTGGCCTTCTGCGACGACGAGGCTGTCATCGGAGCTCCCTTCTTCCTCATGGAGCGGCGCCCGGGCGTGGTGGTGCGACAGAAGATTCCCTCTCGCTTCGGTGGAGGCACAGACGCGGAGGCCAACCGGAAGTTGTCGGAGGTGGTCATCGACACCCTCGCCGAGCTTCACGCCGTGGACCCCGACGCCTGTGGCCTGGGCGACATGGGCCATCCCGAGGGCTTCCTCCGACGCCAGGTGGTGGGGTGGATCGCCCGCTGGGACCGGGCCAAGCACGAGGAGAATCCCCTGGCCGATGAGTTGGGGGCATGGCTCTTGGCGGAACTTCCCGAAGAGGGCGAGCCCACCCTGCTCCACAACGACTGGCGGCTCGACAACATGGCCGTCTCCCCCAACGACCCGGGGGTATGCACCGCGGTCTACGACTGGGACATGGCTACCCGAGGTGACCCCCTGGCCGACGTGGGAACTTTGATGGGGTCCTGGTTCGACCCTGGGGAGGCCCCCGAGGAGCTGGGGATGATGCCCACAACAGCTCCCGGCTGGCTACCGCGCCGCGCCGCGGTGGAACGCTACGGGGAGAAGTCGGGACGGGACCTGTCCCGCATCGACTGGTACCTGGTGTTCGGCTCCTGGAAGCTGGCGATCATCCTCCAACAGATCTACATCCGGTGGCTGCGGGGCCAGACCCAAGACGCCCGCTTCGCCACCCTCGACGACGGAGCCCGGCTGCTGCTCCGGCTCGCCGAAGAACGCCTTAGGTGAGCGATCTCCTACCATCGGCCGTCTTGTGAAAGCGGTCGAGACCCAAGAAATCGTCAAGAGCTTCGGGATGATTCGGGCCCTCGACGGAGTGAGTCTGGAGTTCGAGCAGGGGACCATCTACGCCCTCCTCGGCCCCAACGGGGCGGGCAAAACCACCCTTATCCGAGTGCTCACCACCCTGCTCCCCCCCGACTCCGGGACCGCCAGCGTGCTGGGGATCGACGTCGCCCACGACCCGGTCAGCGTCCGCCACAAGATCGGCTTGGCCGGCCAGTTCGCCGCCGTGGACGACTACCAGACAGGCCGGGAGAACATCGAGATGGTGGGACGGCTTTACAACCTCTCCAAGAAGGAAGCCCGCCTCCGTGCCGCCGACATCCTGGAACGGATCCATCTCGCCGACGCCGCCGACCGTCAGGTGAAGACCTACTCGGGAGGGATGCGTCGCAGGCTGGACCTGGCCGCCTCGCTGGTGGGGAGACCGGAGGTGCTGTTCCTCGACGAACCCACGACTGGCGTCGACCCGGGAAGCCGCCTCGACCTGTGGGATCTCATCTCCGAGCTGGTAGAGGAGGGAACGACCCTCCTGCTCACCACCCAGTACCTGGACGAGGCCGACCGCCTCGCCGACCGCATCGGGGTGATCGATCACGGACGCGTGATCGCCGAAGGCACTTCCGATGGACTGAAGGCCCAGGTGGGAGGAAACGTCGTGGAGATCCATGTGTCCGAGGCCGACTGTGGGGCGGCCGCCGCGGCCCTCCGGCGGGTGGCGGGACAGGACCCGAAGGTCGAAGGAGGATCCCTGACCATTCCCGCCGTCGAGGGGCCCCGAACCCTCATGGCCGTGGTGCGTGAGCTGGACGCGGCCGGTATCGAGCCCAGCGACATAGCTCTCCGTAAACCCACCCTCGACGACGTATTCCTCACTCTCACCGGACACCGGGCCGAACACGAGATCCGCCCCACGGTGGCACCGGGACGGAGGAGGCGTCGATGACAACCACGACCATCCGGCCGTCCCGGGGCGTCTCCCTCCAGGCAGCGGTGATTCACACCCTGGTCATCACCCGCCGCAACCTGCTGCGAACGATCCGCCGGCCCGAGATCCTCTTCTTCGCCACGGTCCAGCCGGTGATGTTCCTGCTTCTGTTCAACTACGTCTTCGGAGGCGCGATCAACATCGGGATCCCGGGGATCGACTCCAGCCTCTACATCAACTGGCTGATTCCGGGGATACTGGTGCAGTCTGCCGTGTTCGGCTCTACGGGAACCTCCGTGGGACTCACCGAGGACCTCGGGGCCGGGGTGATCGACCGCTTCCGCTCCCTGCCGATGGCCCGTTCGGCGGTGCTGTCCGGTCGGACCCTGGCCGACCTGGGACGTAACGTGTTCGTCCTCGGTTTGATGATGGCGACCGGCTACGCCATGGGATGGCGCTTCGAGCAGGGACTGGTGAAGATGCTGCTGGGATTCGGGATCGCCCTCCTCTTCGGATACGCCTTCTCCTGGGTGATGGCGCTGATGGGTCTTCTGGTGAAGACCCCCGAGGCCGCCCAGACGGCGGGGTTTCTCCCCATCTTCCCCCTGGTGTTCGGCTCCTCCATCTTCGTTCCCACCGAGACTCTGCCCGACTGGCTCAGGGCCTTCGCCGACGCCCAGCCGGTCACCATCCTCGCCGACACAGTGCGCTCGCTGATGATCCCCGAACAGGCAGCGTCGTTCATGGGTCTCGACCAGGGGACTCTGATCCTCCAGTCCCTGGCCTGGGTAGCCGGCATCGTGGCTGTGTTCGCACCCCTGGCGGTGTGGAAGTACCGGCGCACGGTGATCTGAAAGTTCAGTAGTCGATTCCGCGCCGGGCCATCACCCCGCGGTCGTAGGCGTGTTTGACCTTCCGCATCTCCGTGACCGTGTCGGCGAGGTCGATCAGCGCCGGGGGAGCATCCCTGCCGGTGAGGATCAGGTTCACCTTCTCCGGCCGGCCTCGGATAGTCTCCACCACCCCCTCGAGGTCCACCCAGCCCCAGTTGATGGGGTAAGTGACTTCGTCGAGGATGATCATGTCGTACTCCCCTGAGGCGATCTTCGCCCTGGCCACCGTCCACGCCTCGCGGGCGATGGCTTCTGACTCCTCCATGTCCCCCGACTCCCAAGTGAACCCGTCCCCGAGCGCCCACCAGTCGATCCCGATCTGACGACCCAGCTTCTCCTCGCCGACGTTCCACTCCCCCGACTTGAGGAACTGGACCACCGCCACCTTCCAGCCCCGGGCGACGGCGCGCATCGCCGTCCCGAAGGCGGCGGTGGACTTGCCCTTACCGTCTCCGGTGTTGATGAGCACCAGAGAGGGGACTCTCACCGACCCCTTGGGGGGAGGTTCGGTGGGCGGAGTCGGCTTTTCAGTCATCGGTCTTCCGCGTAGGTATCACTGTGGGGCCGTCGTCGTGGTGGACCACCCGCAGATGAGAACCGTAGTGCTCCAGCAGCAGCTCTTCGGTGAGGACCTCCTGAGCTGTGCCGTCGGCCTGAAGCCGCCCGCCGGCGAGGAGGAAGAGACGCTGGGCGAACCGGCCCGCCAGGGTGAGATCGTGAACCGCGCTTACCACCGTGAGCCCCTCCTGAAGTCGGAGCTGGTCTACCACTTCAAGCACCTCCACGGCGTGACCAACGTCGAGACCGTTGGTGGGCTCGTCGAGAAGGAGTACCGGCGCCTCCTGGGCCAGGGCTCGTGCCAGCACCGCCCGCTGCGCCTCCCCCCCGGAGAGCGTGGCCAGGGTCCGGTGAGCCAGCTCCTCCAAGTCGAGGCGGGCGATGGCCATCTCCACCGCGTCGAGATCTGAGCGCCCTTCCCTCCCCAGATAGCCCAGGTGGGGTGTACGTCCCAGAAGCACGTAGTCGGAAACCGTCATCTCCTCCGGGAGCCGGGGACGCTGGGGCATCCAGGCCACGTCCAGGCCCGGGCGCCGTTTCCCGTCTCCCAGCCGCACGGTGCCCTCGTAGTCCACTACCCCCACCGCTGTCTTGAGCAGGGTTGACTTGCCAGCCCCGTTGGGACCGATCAGTGCTACCCACTCTCCAACGCTCACCTCCACGTCCACCGGGCCCAGGGCCCAACCTGAGCCGTAGGTCACCGCGACTCCTCGCCAGGAGATCACGACCTACCCCCCATCGAGCGAAGCACCAGTACGAAAAAGGGAGCGCCGAGGAAGGCGGTTACCACACCGATGGGTAGCTCTGCCGGGGCTACCACGGTCCGAGCCGCTAAGTCGGCGGCGATGAGGAAAGCAGCACCGAAGAGTGCGGAGAGGGGAAGAACCACCCGGTTGCTCCAGCCGAAGGCGATGCGGACCGTGTGGGGAACGATGATTCCCACAAAGCCGATCAACCCGGAGACGGAGACCGCAGCCGCAGTGGCCAGGGTGGCAGCGGCCACCACCACCCAACGGACTTTTCTCACCTCCACTCCGAGCCCTGTCGCCTCCTCGTCGCCGAGTCCTATCACGTCGAGGAGCCGCCCGCTGAGAAGCAGGATCGTTGCTGCGGGGAGAGCGTAGAAGAGGAGACTTCGAACCTCTCCCCAACCCACGGTGAGAAGGCGCCCCAGGATCCACGAGTACACCTCACGCAGGGTTTCCACATGACGCTGGAGCAGATAAGTCTGCACCGCGGTGGCAAAGGCTGCCACGGCCACTCCGGCCAGGATCAGCGAGGTGGCCGTTCTTCCCCCCACTGATCTCCCCAGAACGTAGGTGACCACCACCGCCGCCAACCCACCGGTGAAGGCCGCGGTGGCCACCAGGACCCCTCCGTTGAAGAAGACAAAGGCGGCGGTGGCTCCCAGCCCCGCTCCGGCTGCCACACCGAGGAGATAGGGGTCAGCTAAAGGATTGCGAAAGACACCCTGGTAGGCCCCGCCGGCGAGCGCAAGGGATGCGCCCACCAACCCACCCAAGACCACGCGCGGAAAGCGAATCTCAAAAAGGACCCGGTATTCGATCTCGCTAAGACCGTGGTCGAGCCTCAGTCCGGGGAGGGCGTCCAGCAATCCGAGGACGGCCCCCGCCGGGTCGATCCCGGCGGGGCCGATCATCAGGGCAGCCATGGCAGCGGCGACGATCACCACTATCCCCAGGGTGATCGCTCTCCACCCGGGGCCGGGGCGGACCAGCGCCGAGGGGTCAGGCTTGCTCAACCTGAGTCCGCCGCCAGGTACTTCTCCACCGCCTCGGCGACGACCTCGAGGAACTCCACGATCCGTGGGCCCCATCGGGAGGCGACGTCAGCATCGAGGGGCACCACCGAACCGCTCTCCAGGGCACGCATCCCCTCCCAGCCGGGGCGCTCGCGGAGGCTGTCGACGGTGACGCCATAGCTGGCGTCGGCGAGAAAGATGATGTCGGGATCAGCGGCGACGACGTACTCCGGCGTGAGCTGGGGGAATCCGTAGCCGTCCTCATCGGCGGCGTCGGCGATGTTCACCAGCCCCAACAGACCGTAGACCTGCCCAATGAAGGTGTTCGAAGTGGCCGAGTAGAGATCGGAGCTGAGTTCGTGGTAGTACGTGATCCCCTCGGCGATGCCCGCCACTTCTCCGACGATGGCAGCTATGTCGGCCTGCACCTGCTCGTTCAAGGCCTCCGCCCCTCCTGAGTTGCCCGTGGCCGTACCCAGGATCTCGATCTGGCGGTAGAAGTCGTCGAGGGTGGTGGCGGCGCCGAGCAGCAAGGTAGGTATCCCGGCCGCGGCCAGCCCCTCGGAGAGGGGTGGGTCACCGGGGTCAAAGCTGATCACTACCAGATCGGGTTCGAAGGCGAGGATCGCCTCCAGGTTGGGGGTAAAGCCGGAGAGGTCGGTAACCGGCGCTTCCGCCGGGTAGTTGGACTGATCGTCTACGGCGATGACCTGCTCCCCGGCGCCGATGGCGAAGAGCATTTCGGTGGCGGTGGGCGAGAGAGAGATGACGGCGTTGGGCCGCTCTTCGATGGTGACCGGGCCGTTGCCAGCCTCCACGGTGACCGGGAACTCCCCAAGCGTGGTGGTGGTGGCTTCCAGCGTTGTGGTGGTGGCAGCAACGACGGCGTCGGTTGTGACTGTGGCCGGTGCATCGGTAGTCGTGGAGACCTCAGCAGTGCCGCAGGCGGCGAGCGCCAGTACCAGCGCAGCCAGTAGGGCTGTGATTCTCATAAGGAAACATCCTCCTTTGTTAGGAGGATGAAGAGGGTCGGGCTTCCCTGAGCACACGAGTCCGTCTTCATCCGAGACTTTCTTCGTGGCCCCGAGCCCAGGCGACCTGGCTCGTCCCCTCGAAGGGGCATCACAGTTGCGGGACAGCGCCGGAATCTCACCGGCTTCGCTGGCTCTCGGGGCGCCCGCCTATGTCGGCGGACACGCCCACTATAGACCCGACCTCAGTTGAGCTCGTCGGGACGGATCCCGAAGGTCACCTCCAGAGTGATCTCCTCTCCGTCGCGCAGAACCACCAGCTCTGCCGTGTCGTCGGGGCGGTGGGCTCGCACCTGGGCCGCCAGGTCCCCGGCGCCGCGGATGGGCACCCCGTCGAGGGCGATCACCACGTCTCCCACCTCCAGTCCGGCCTCGGCAGCCGCAGTACCCGGCACCACCTCGAGGATCACCGCCCCTGCCTGGCCGATCTCCACGTCCTGGCTACGAACACCTAGGTAGGCGTAGTCCAGGGGCAGTCCGGCCACGATCCGGTTGGCAACGTCGGTGACGATCTCACTAGGGACGGCGAAGCCCACTCCGTCGTTGGCGCCTGACAGGCTGAAGATCGACACATTGATGCCCACTACCCGGCCATACCGATCCACCAGGGCCCCACCCGAGTTGCCTGGATTGATGGCGGCGTCGGTCTGCACCATGGGCACACAGACCCCCACGGCATCGCAGTTGGCCTGGTCCACGGCCGAGATGATCCCCGCGGTGACCGTGGACTGGAGTCCCCAGGGACTGCCTACAGCGATCGCAAGCTGGCCCACTCGGGGTTTCTCCAGAACAAACTCCGCGGCGGGCAGGCCTTTCTCGTCCACCTGGATCACAGCGATGTCCTCGGCGCCGTCGGCCCCGAGGACCCTTCCCAGCACCTGCTCACCGTCGTAAAAGCGGATTCGCACCTCCTGCTCTCCCTCAACGACATGAGCGGCGGTAACGATGAGCCCGTCACTGTCGAAGATGACCCCCGATCCGATCCCGGAAGTGGTTTGGATCTGAACCACTGAGGGGAGGATCCGCTCGGCAGCATCGGCAATAGGCTCTTCCGAAGTGAAGCTGGGCGCCTGAACCTCCTGGCGCGGTACAGCGGTCGTGGTCGAGATCACGGTCGTCGTCGTGGTGGTCGATGCCGGAGCTGCCTCCGGGGTGGGGGAGGGAGGTACGACGGCCGACACGATGGCAACCAGGACCGCAACGCCGACGAAGTAGGCCACAGCGGCTAGGAGACCAGGACCGCGCCTAGATTCCCTTGTCTGCTCCATGACACCTGTCTCCTTGCTTCTCGCTCGTTGAATTCCTGGCTGTTGCCGACCTTACGATTACGGGGGTAAAAACACCCTTAAATGAACTCACTCCGCCGGGGCGGGCGGATGATCAGGGGGACTGTCTCCCGCGGATGCGGTGGGAAGCCACACCACCATCAGCGTCCCCTTCCCCGACCGACCCGGGTAGGTTGCTAGCACACCCCCGTGGCCCTCGGCGATCTGGGTGACAATGGAGAGGCCCAGTCCCGACCGCCCCTCGCCGGGAGGGGCATCGATCCCCGGGCCTTCGTCTTCCACCGCCATCCAAGCCCAGCCCTCCTCGACACCGCAGCCGACAACCACCCGGGACCCCGGAGGCGCGACCCGGCAGGCGTTCTCCATAAGGTTGGACAGTGCCCGGTCCAGGGCCACATCCACTCCCTCGACCACCGCGGCAGCGGTGCGGGCATCGAGCTCCACTCCCTTCTCGATGGCCATGGGCTGGAACTCGGTGGCCTTGCCGGAGACCAGGTCGGCGAGGTCGAGGGTGACCGCCTGAGCCTTGCCGGTCTCGAACCTGGCGGCTGCGAGGAGATCCTCGATCATCCGCGACATCTTCTCGGCGTTGCGCCGGATGATGGCCCCCGCCGACTTCCAATCGTCGATGGTGGCTTCCGGATCTGACTCCACCAGCTCGACGTTGGAGCGGATCACCGCCAGGGGAGTGCGTAGATCGTGACTGGTGTCGGCGAGGAAGCGCTTCTGACTGCTGAACGCGCGGTCCAGGCGCCCCAGCATGGAATCGAAGGTGTTGGCCAGACGGGTGAGCTCATCGTCGGGGCCGTCGAGGTCGATGCGGCGACTCAGGTCGGAGGCTTGGATCTCCCGGGCGACGTTGGTGATGGCCTCCACCGGGCGGAGCACCCTCCCCGACATGACCCAGCCCACCACGATGCTGAGCATGAACAGGGCGATGAGGGCGACCAGGGTGAACCGGGCCACCCGGTCGAGAACCACCTGGTTGTAGACGGTCTCGATGGCACGGATCTCCACCTCCCGGAACTCGGGCATGATCACCAGCCGTCCATCGCTGAGGACCACCTGCTGACCGGTGAAGATGTAGCCCATCATCGTCTGGGACTCCAACCAGCGGCGGATGGCCAGGTAGACGAGGCCCAACAGGGCACTGCCCAACCCGAACACCACCGCCGAGTACTGCACGGAGAGGCGTACCCGAATCGACTGCCAGTTGAAGCTCACTGCTCCTCCAGCCTGTAGCCACGACCTGCCACAGTGGTGATCAGGGGCGGGTCGCCGAGCTTCTTGCGCAGGTTGGAGACGGTAACCCGCACCACGTTGGTCATCGGATCGGTCATCTCGTCCCAGACGTGCTCCAGGAGGTGCTCCTGGCTGAGCACCTTGCCGGCGTGGGCCATGAAGTAGTGGAGGAGGGCGAACTCCTTGGCGGTGAGATCGAGGGGTTTGCCGTCGCGAGTGGCGATGAACCGGGCGGGGTCGAGTTCCAGCGGCCCCACCCTGAGCACTAGGTCGGTCTCGGTGTCCCGGCGGATCAGGGCCCGGACCCGGGCGGAGAGCTCGGCAAAGGCGAAGGGCTTGACCAGGTAGTCGTCGGCTCCGGAGTCAAGTCCGGCCACTCGGTCCTCGACCGCATCACGTGCGGTGAGCATCAACACTTTGGGACGATCCCCCTCCAGAGTGGGGAGGTCGCCGGTGACCAGGCCTCGGCACAGCTCGAGGCCTGACCCATCGGGGAGGTTCCAGTCGAGTACCACCACGTCGTATCCGGCGGAGCGCAGCTTGATGTCGGCCTCGGTAGCGGTTAGGGCCACGTCGACGGCGTGACCGTCGCGGCGCAGGCCCCGGGCGACGGCCTCGGCCAGGTCAGGTTCGTCTTCGACTACCAGTAGTCGCACGTTTCCTCGAAACTACACCTGAAGGCGTAAGTGGCGGATAAACCAGCAATTCAAGCCGACACCGGCGAGTATGGACTGCCGACCTACAGGAGGCGGCAACCTTTTGCCGATATAGAGAGTCGGAGCATATGAAATGGTTGTGACATTCATCACCCAGGACCATGACGGGTTCCATACCTACACCGGTCACGTGATAAGCCGGGGGCCGACGATGATCGTCCTCCTGCTGACGGAACCCTTCAACCTGGCTGGCAGGTCGGTTCAGTTCCCCATCTCCTCGGTGGTAGAGGAGAAGATCGTCTCCGTTTGAGGGGACGTAGTGACAACCTGATCGTGAAGGGATAGGGTGAATCCATGTTCTTCCTCGATGCCACGACCACCCAGGCCCTGACCATCTGCGGGGGTGTGGGCGCGGTCGCCGGGCTCGTAGGCGGCTTCTTCTCCAGTACCCGCAGCCTCGTCGGCACCATGCTGATGGGGGTGATCGGGGGCATCGCCGCCGCAGCCATCTTGCGCATCGCCAACGCGCCCCCCGTCTACGGGGTGGGTGACAGCTACTCCGTCGTCTGGGCTGCTGCCGGCGGCCTCGTCCTCGCCTTCGTCACCGGCCGCTCCCAAACCATCGGCTAACCGCGTACCTAATGCACCAGGGCCCGTATATGGGCCTTTGCGCAAAAAGGTCGGACCCCTAGCCCCCGCTCGGAGTCCGAGCCTGGCTCGATGCCCATCCCGGTTACTCCTCGCCGGGCCCGGCCGCTCTGCCCTAGCCCACCGCTCCGGCGGCGGCCATGTTCAGCTCGATCAGCCGGTTCAGCTCCACCGCGTACTCCATCGGCAGCTCCTTGACGATGGGCTCGATGAACCCGGCCACGATCATCGACGTGGCCTGATCCTCGGTGAGGCCCCGGCTCATCAGATAGAAGAGCTGCTCCTCACCCACCTTCGACACCGTGGCCTCATGGCCGATCTCGGCGTCGTTCTCCTCGATCTCCATGTAGGGGTAGGTGTCGGAGCGGCTGTTCTCGTCGAGGATCAAAGCGTCGCATCGCACGAACGATTTGGCGTCCTCTGCTCCAGGCTCCACCCGCACCAGGCCGCGATAGCCGGCCCGGCCCCCATCCTTGGAGATGGACTTGGAAACGATGGTGGAAGTGGTGTCGGGCGCAGCGTGGACCATCTTGGCCCCGGCGTCCTGGTGCTGGCCGGCCCCGGCGAAGGCGATGGAGAGCACCTCACCGTGGGCCCCGGGCTCCATCAGCCACACGGCCGGGTACTTCATGGTGAGCCGGCTCCCCAGGTTCCCGTCCACCCACTCCATGGTGGCATTGCGGTAGGCAGCGGCCCTCTTGGTGACCAGGTTGAAGACGTTGTTCGACCAGTTCTGGATGGTGGTGTAGCGGCAACGGCCACCCTCCTTGACCACGATCTCCACCACCGCGGCGTGGAGGGAGTCGGTGGAGTAGACCGGCGCTGAACACCCTTCGACATAGTGAACGTAGGCGCCCTCGTCGACGATGATCAGGGTCCGCTCGAACTGACCCATGTTCTCCGAGTTGATCCGGAAGTAGGCCTGGAGGGGCTGTTCCACATGGACTCCGGGGGGCACGTAGATGAACGAGCCGCCGGACCAAACCGCCGAGTTGAGGGCGGCGAACTTGTTGTCGTTGGGGGGGATGATGGTCCCGAAGTACTCCCGGACGATGTCCTCGTGCTCGCTGAGAGCGGTGTCCATGTCGGTGAAGAGCACCCCCAGCTTCTCCAGGTCCTCCCGGTTGCGGTGGTAGACAACTTCCGAGTTGTGCACGATGATCCCTTCAGCGACGAAGTTGTGGGGACCATCCACCTCGATGTCGTAGACAGGGGCCACATCAGCCTCTTCGATCTCGACCACCCGGGCGAAGCCGAGACTTTCGGTGGTGTGGGCACGGAAGGTCGCACCCTTGGCCGAAGTATTGCCCTGGCGGTAGTGGCGATTCCCCAGGCGCTCCCTGCGCTTCGGGTCGCGAACCGGGATCCTCTCCACATCACCCGACAGGCCGAGGCGGTAGCCGGTGATGGTCCGAGAATCATCGTGGGGATGCTTGGAGGTGAACTCGTGGGGTCCTGAGACACGGAGACCGCACAGGAGAGCCAGCTCTTCGGAGTCGGCGAGCAGCTCGGTGTTCACCGAGGTGATGCTGAGAACGTTCCCATGGTTGTCAGGGCTGATGAACCCGTCGGCGTCTATGTAGCCCGCAAGGAAGGCGAGGCGTTGGTCGGAGGGCAGCGAGAACACCCAGTGGGGGATCCGCTTGGTGTGAGAGGTTCCGAGGATGCCATTGGCCTCCAGCCACCGCACCAAGGCCTTGGAGGCAAAGGCGACTCGCCACTTGTCGGGGGTCGTCACCTCCAGCCCGAAGAGCTCCTTGACCACCCTGGTCACTTCAGCCCGAACCTCGGTGTCGGAGTCAGGAACGGCAATCTCGACCCGGTAAGTGCCGTACTTGGCGTCGTCACGCGTGTAACCGTCACCCAGCCAGAGGCCCAGGAGCCACATCAGGTCCGGGGTGGTCTCGGCGGGAAACTCGGCCGGCGTGTCGTCCAGGCTGGCCAGCCGATGGGGCTCTCCGAACTCAGGAAGATCACGTGACACAGCCACGAGATCGCCCTCCTCCAGTTCCGCAACGGTCTTCCAGCGACGCTCGTAGCGCGCCCGCTGCCGCCCTGGCTTGCGGGCATCGACCAGGCTGAGGATGGGGTGGTTGTCGGTGGCGTGGATGGTGCGGCGGAAGCGTCCCCCGACGGTGATCCGGTAGGTCTGGCGGGTGTCGGTCTGCGCCGACGCCTTCACCGAAGCGACGCGAAGCTCGCCGCTGTCCTCGTCGAGGGAGAACACCCGGTCGCCCGGCTCGACCTCCTTGATTGGGACCAGGCCCCGATTGGCGGTGTAGACCCGGACGTCACCGCGAAGACACTCATACTGCGCGGTCACCCCCGCCAGGTACTTGCGCTCCGCCTCGGGGATGCCCAACTTCTCATAGGTCTCCTTGATGGATTCGGGGACCATGTCCCAATCCTTGGCCTGCTCACCTTCGGGCTTGACGTAGTAGTAGATGTCATCGAAGTCGATGGTGTCCAGCAGCCCCCCGCCGCCCCACTTGGGGATCGGCTTGCGTAGGAAGCGCTGGTAGGCCTTGCGGCGGAAGTTCAGCATCCACTCCGGCTCGCCCTTCAGCTCCGAGATCATTCGGATGACTTCTTCGTCGAGCCCTTTACGCGGCTCGAAGGCCAACTCGACTTCGTCGTGCCAGCCCAGGTCGTAACGGCCAAGGTCGATGTCAACAGTCGCCACTAGTCACTCACCTTCAGGGAATACTCCTACCGGGGAATTTCCACTATCCCGGTAGTGCGATTGTACCGCACCCGGCCCCGAGGCGAAATCCCCCTCCGCGATTATCTTTCCTCTGATGCCGGTGATCGTCGTCGGAGCAGACACAGGAGTGGGGAGGGCCATCATCGAGGGTCTTTACGACCCGTCCCGGGACATAAGAGCCTTCGTCTCCGACGAGGAGCAGGGAGCAGAACTCAAGGAACGGGGCATCAAGGTCGCCCTCGGCGATGTCTCTGACGAGAGCCACATCGAAGGTGCAGCCATGAATTGTTTCACCGCGGTGTTGGTGGCCGAGGCTTCCGCCGACAAAAGGGAGAGGTCCTTCGCCGCCTCACCCGCCGAAGTCCTGGCGGGCTGGGCCAGGGCAGTGGCTTCGGTCACCCGGGTCATCTGGGTGTCGGGGGGAGAGGTACCCGACACGACAGCACCCGAATCGGCGCAGGTGGACCCCGGTGACCCCGACGTGGTGGCGAAAGTGGTAGCCCTGGACGACGCTCAGAAGATCTGAGCGTCCATTGGGATGCGTTCAGACCTGGCCAGCTCGTGCTCCCGCGCCGCCTTTAGATATGGGTAGGGGTCGACCGAGCGGTTGTGGTGGCGAAGCTCGAAGTGAGTGTGGGAGCCGGATCCCTCGGCGTTGCCCGAGTCCCCCACCCAGGCGATGAGCTGACCGGCCTTCACCTGCACACCCTCTTCGATTCCCGGGGCGATGGTGAAAGACCAGTCGGCTCGCCCGTCGTCGGTCCCCGGGTTGTCGTCGTTCAGATGGATGTAGTAGGTCTCCCAGCCTTCCTCGTGTTCGATGATGACGAACCGTCCGGGACGCCACGCCTCGTCGATGACCGCCACCACGCCATCAGCGAAGGCATAGACCTCGGTCATCTTGGGCGCCATCAGATCGTTCCCCTGGTGACGTCTGCCCCCAGGACGCGGATCCCCAAAGGAGGAGGAAAAGTACGTCTCGTCGATCTCCTGAGGAAACCGGGTCTTGAAGGAGAGATCCACCTCCGGCTCGTCATGAGCCAGGGCAGGCATCGCTCCGACGACCAACCCGACCACTAAGGCGACGAGGCCGAACTGAAGACGTTGACCAATAATGGGGTTCATGGGCTGAGGGCTATCCGGACCTGGACAACGCCACCAGGCTAAGGGTTTGGCTCGGCTAGGCCAAAGGGGGTCGGGTCACTCAGGTGGGCGGGAGGCGTCAGGACGGCGGCGCACTGTGAACCGGAGTCGTGAAACCGGCTCGTCGTCCACCGAGATCACAAAGGAATAAGGGCCCGACCCGGTGAACACCAGGTTGTTGAAGGTGAACGACCGGATCAGCCCGAAGTCAGAGGCTCCCGGAGGTTGCTGGTGGGAAGGCGGCAGGCGCACGTCGTGGGAGAGGGGATGGGGTAGCACCGGGCCGCCGTCGGCATCCTGAAGCTCCACCGACAACTTGAGCGTCTCCTTGCCCCACGAAACCGGTACCCGCAACCGAAGGCCAATAGCGAGGGAGGGATGCCTCGCCGGGAAGTCACGCACCCAGAGAGTGTCCCAGCCGCCGCCGAGCACGAACAGCTTGCCCTGAACCGCCTGGACCGCGTCGGCGAGAAGCGCGACGTCGACGCTCGGGCCCAACGAGTCGGGAGTCACTTCCACCGCGGCGAGCCTAACGGCCTTGATTGCGCCAACAAGGCCCCAGTTCGATATCGTCATGGCCGAGGAGGTTCGATGACCGACCAATCCCCAATACCCCCCGCCCAGGGAAAGCTGGGCGTCCTCACCCCCGGCATGGGGGCGGTGGCCACAACTTTCATTGCCGGTGTCCTCGCAGCCCGGCGCGGCTTCGCCCAACCCTTCGGCTCACTAACCCAGATGGCCCATATCCGTCTCGGGAAGCGGACCGAAGGCCGCAACCCGCTCATCAAGGACTTCGTCCCCCTCGCTTCCCTCGACGATCTTGAGTTCGGAGGCTGGGACCCCTACTCCGACGACGCCTACGCCGCGGCCATGAAGGCCGGAGTCCTGGAACCGGCCCAAATCGAGACCATCGGGGACGAGCTTCGAGCCATCCGACCCATGTCTGCGCTCTTCTCGCCAGAGTGGGTGAAGAACCTCGACGACGTGGACCACACGAAGGAGCCCAGGAGCCTTCGCCATGCCGCCGAGGCCCTCATGGAGGACATCGACCGCTTCCGCGCCGAGAAGCAGTTGGATCGTGTGGTGGCGGTCTGGTGCGGCTCCACCGAAGCCTACGAAGAACCCGCTGACGTTCACCTCGACCTGGCCTCCTTCGAGAAGGGCCTGGAGGAGAACCATCCTGCCATCGCTCCCTCTCAGGTCTACGCCTACGCCTGTTTGAAGATGGGGGTCCCCTTCGCCAACGGCGCCCCGAACCTCACCGTCGACGTCCCCGCCATGACCGAGCTGGCCGCCGCCGAGGACCTGCCCATCGCCGGCAAGGACTTCAAGACCGGCCAGACCCTGATAAAGACCATCATCGCCCCAGGCCTCAAAGCCCGCATGCTGGGGGTCCGCGGCTGGTTCTCCACCAACATCCTCGGAAACCGCGATGGCGAGGTCCTCGACGACCCGGAGAGCTTCCGCTCCAAGGAGGTCTCCAAGATGGGCGTCCTCGAACAGATCCTCCAGCCCGATGTCTACCCCGACCTCTACGGCGACCTCTACCACAAGGTGCGGATCAACTACTACCCACCCAAGGGCGACGACAAAGAAGGTTGGGACAACATCGACATCTTCGGGTGGCTGGGATATCCGATGCAGATCAAGATCGACTTCCTCTGCAAAGACTCCATCCTCGCCGCGCCCCTGGTCCTCGATCTGGCCCTCTTCCTGGATCTGGCTCAGCGTGCCGGCAAGAGCGGCGTCCAGGAGTGGCTGTCCTTCTACTTCAAGAGCCCCCAGCACGCCCCCGGCCTCTACCCGGAGAACGACCTCTTCATCCAACTCACCAAGCTGAAGAACAACCTCCGCCACATGATGGGCGAGGAACTCATCACCCACCTCGGCACCGAGTACTACGAAGAGCTGTGAGATGGAGGACCTGGTCGCCGGCTCGGTGGTGATACCGGCGGCGGAGATCGAGGAGCGCTTCGAGACCCCGGGCGGGCCTGGGGGCCAGCACGCCAACCGCAACGCCACCGCGGTCCGGGTCCGGTTCCGCGTCCCGGAGTCCTCGCTTCCGGAGCCGGTCAAGCAGCGGCTCATCTCGAAGCTGGGCGAGGTCGTTGAAGCCACCGCCGGCGAGTCCCGCTCCCAGGTCAGAAACCGGGAGGTAGCCCGTCGCCGCCTCGCCTCCAGGATCGAGGGCGCCCTCACCGAACCAAAACCCCGACGCAGGACTCGACCCACCCGGGCGGCGAAGCAGCGCCGGCTGACCGCCAAGAAGGCGCGTTCGGAGATCAAGCGGCAGCGTCGCCGTCCCACCGACTTCGACTGAGCCGTAGGCTCCGGGCATATGAGTATGACCCCGCAACGCTGGCAGTTTCTCACCGACTACTCGGGCGAAGTCTTCGGCAAAGAAGATGAGCATCTCTCGGGCCTCATGGAACGGGCGGTAGCCGCAGGCCTTCCCCGGATAGCGGTCTCCCCCGACGTGGGCCGGTTGCTCAAGATCCTGGTGTCGATGACTCGGGGGCGGGTAGCGGTTGAACTGGGCACCCTGGGCGGCTATTCCGCCATCTGGATAACCCGCGGCCTTCCCGAAGGGGGGAAGCTGTTCACCATCGAATACGACGACGCCCACGCCGACTTCGCCGAAGCGGAGATAGCCGCCGCCGGACTCGACGACAGGGTGGAGGTGATCCGGGGCGTTGCCCTGAAGGTGCTGCCCGCGCTGGTGGCCCAACTGGGCCCTGCGAGCATCGACTTCGCCTTCATCGACGCCACCAAGAGCGAATACGTGGCCTATTTCGAAGCCCTCCGCCTCGGGATCGCCCCCGGCGGGCTGGTCGTAGCCGACAACGTATACGGCACCGGGCAGGGCTGGATCGACGAGGGCTACGGCACCGACGACTTCAACCGGTTACTGGCCGCCGACCCGGACTTCGAGGCAGTGGCCATCCCGCTGCGGGAGGGGCTTCTCATCGCCCGGAGGAGCTAATGAGGGTCACCGTGCTCGGCGGCCGCGGGCTGTTGGGACGCCAGCTCACACCGCTGCTCAAGGAAGCCGGCCACGAGGTGACCGTGGCCAGCCGAACCGTCGCCGGGCCGGGTCATGTCACCACCGACCTGGCCACCGGAGAGGGCCTCACCGACGCCGTACGGGGGGCGCAGGTGGTGGTCCACCTCGTCAGCGACCCGAGTCATGCGAGGGCCACGGACATCGCAGGGACGGATAGGCTGCTGGCCCTCATCGGGGATCACCAGCATCTCCTCTACGTCTCCATCGTCGGGGTGGACCGCCACCCCTACGGCTACTACAAGGCGAAACGCCGGGTGGAGCAGATGATCGAGTCCTCCGGGGCCTCCTACACCATCCTCCGGGCCACCCAGTTCTTCGACTTCATCGCCTGGATGCTCAACCGGGTCCTAACCCGTCCCGTTGCATTGCTCCCCAAGCGGTGGGTGTCTCAACCGGTGGAGACCCGGGAGGTCGCAGAGGTGCTGGCGGAATTGGTGGAGTCCCGTCCTCGCGGGCTCCAACCCGACTTCTGCGGTCCGGAGATCCTCACCCTGGAGCACCTGGCGACGACGTTCATGGAGGTGACAGCCCAGGAGAAACGTCTTCTCAACCTGCCGGTACCGGGCCGGGTGGGGCGGGCCTTCCGGGAGGGCTGGCACACCAATCCCGACCGTGCTGTCGGAGTCAAGACCTGGGCCGAGTTCCTAGAGGGGCTCCGCCCCCGCAAGCGCCCCCGCTACTGACCGGTCGGGCTTGCCCAGGGGGGTCCGGGGGACGGCCTCAACCCGCAGCCAGCGTTTGGGAACCATGAACCCGGGAAGCCGATCCTTCAGGAAAGCCTCCAGAGCGTCCGGCGAGGTATCGCCCGAGTAGACGCAGCCGACCAACATCCCCCACTCGGCATCTGCCACCCCCACCACCACCGCCTCGCCCACTCCGGGATGTGCCTCCAGTTCGGCCTCCACGCGGGTGGGGTCGACGTTCTCCCCACCGGTGACGATCACCGTGTCGGCCCGGCCGAGGATCCGTATCGCCCCCTCCTCGTCGATCTCCCCCAGGTCGTTGGTGACCAGCCACGGATCCGAACGGTCCGGTTCGCCGAGATATCCGGGGGAGACCTGGGGGCCCTTGACCGCCACCCGGCCGTCGTCTTCGATGCGGAGGCTCACCCCGGGAAGGGGGTGGGCCCGGTAGGCGAGGGGCGATCCGGGTCGGAGGGTGGCCACCTGGCCGAAGCTCTCTGTCATCCCGTAGGTGGGAAGGACGGGGAGCCCCGCCTCGAAAGCCTGCTCCAACAGTCCAAAGGGTACCGGCCCTCCCCCCACCAGCACCGCCCGCAAACCTTCATGGGGGCCGGGATCGTGGGCAAGGAGACGGACCAGCATGGTGGGCACCACCGAGGCCACGGTCACCCCCTGGCGCAGAGCTGTGGCGAAGCTATCCGGATCGAAACCGTCAAGAAGACGCACCGAGCCTCCGGCGTAGGCGGAGCGGACCAGGATGGAGATCCCCGCCACATGGTGGAGGGGAACGGCGAGAAGCCAGACATCCTCGACACCGTGGCCCAGATGCTCCACCGAGGCCCTGGCCGCAGCCTCCAGGTTGGCGGCGGTGAGCCTCACCCCCTTGGGCACACCAGAAGTGCCCGAAGTGAAGACGACCAGGGCCGCTCCGCCCAGGTCGGAGACGGGAGGAGCCTCGACGCCCGGACCCAGGGCCACCACCCCTTCTCCGGAGATGCCGGCCAGTAGGTCGAGGGCCGAGTCGATGTCGTTTCCCGGGGAGAGGATCCTCGGCGTGGACGCCATCCGCCGGCGCACTTCCACCGCGGCATCGCCATAGGTCACCACCCCCTCTCGAGCGATCAGAAAGGGCCTGTCGGGTGACGACGATTCCAACCAGCGGATCATGGGATGATTCTGGCCCTTATCCTCTCCCATCGTGGTATCTGAGATCTTCGACCCCAGCGCCTGGGACCCCGTCCCCGGCTTCGAGTTCACCGACATCACCTACCACCGTGCCAAGGATGTGGGCGCGGTGCGGGTGGCCTTCAACCGGCCTGAGGTGCGCAACGCCTTCCGACCCCACACCGTGGACGAGCTATCTACGGCGCTGGAGCATGCCCGGCAGAGTACCGACGTCGGCTGTGTGCTCCTCACCGGCAACGGCCCCTCCCCGAAGGATGGGGTGTGGGCCTTCTGCTCCGGCGGCGATCAGAGGATCCGGGGCAAGGACGGCTATAAGTACGCCGAAGGCGAGGAGGCGGAGACCGTCGAGCCGGGGAAGGTGGGACGGCTCCACATCCTCGAAGTGCAGCGGCTGATCCGCTTCATGCCCAAGGTAGTGATCGCGGTGGTGCCCGGATGGGCGGTGGGCGGCGGGCACAGCCTGCACGTGGTCTGCGACCTGACCCTGGCGTCCGCCGAGCATGCCGTCTTCAAACAGACCGACGCCGCGGTGGCCTCCTACGACGCCGGCTACGGCTCCGCCTACCTAGCCCGGCAGGTGGGCCAAAAACGGGCCCGGGAGATCTTCTTCCTCGGCCGCTCCTATTCCGCCACCGAGGCCCATCAGATGGGGATGGTCAACGCCGTGGTGCCCCACGAGGACCTGGAGAAGGTGGCCCTGGAGTGGGCCACCGAGATCACCGCCAAGAGCCCGATGGCGCAGCGGATGCTCAAGTTCGCCTTCAACCTGGTTGACGATGGGCTGGTGGGTCAGCAGATCTTCGCCGGAGAGGCCACCCGCCTCGGCTACATGACCGATGAAGCGGAGGAGGGCAGGGACGCCTTCCTGGAGAAGCGGGACCCCGACTACGGCCGCTTCCCCTGGCACTACTGAGACCGTGACCCGCTTCGAGGCCTGGAAGACGGCGGCCCGTCCTCACACCCTGCCCGCCGCGGTGGTCCCTGTGCTGGTGGGTTCAGGCCTGGCGGCTGGCCGGGGTGCCTTCCGCTTCGACGCCTTCGCCTGGGCGCTGGTGGGGGCGCTGGCGATCCAGGTGGCGGCCAACTTCGCCAACGACGTCTCCGACGCCCGCCGCGGCGCCGACACCCCGGACCGCCTGGGTCCGCCCCGGATGGTGGCCCAAGGGGTGATAACGCCCACCCAGATGTGGGCAGCCACCTGGACGGCGGTGGGCGTGGCCGCAGTGGCCGGGGTGGCCCTCACCCTCATCGCCGGACCGCTGATCCTGGTGATCGGCGTCGCCTCGATCCTGGCCATGCTGGGCTACGTCGGAGGGCCGGTGCCCTACGGATATCGGGGCCTGGGCGAGGTCTTCGTCTTCGTCTTCTTCGGCCTGGTGGCCACCGTGGGCAGCCGCTACGTCCACGACATGACCTTTCCCCTGGACGCCTGGCTGCTGGCTGTTCCGGTGGGCTTTCTCGTCACCGCCATCCTGGTGGTCAACAACTACCGGGACATCGACACCGATGCCGCCGCCGGGAAGCGAACCCTGGCGGTGATTCTGGGACGGAGACGGACCCGCACCCTCTTCGCCCTCCTGGTCTACGGGGCCTTCGCCATGATCGTCGTCTTCGCCACTGTGGGCCTTACCCCCCTGCCCAGCCTCTTCGCCGGGTTTCTCCTCCCCTTCGCCACCGCCCCGGTACGCATCGTCTACACCAAGACCGAGGGGCCGGCCCTGATCAGAGCGCTGAAGCTGACAGCCAGGGTGCACCTCTGGACCGGCCTCGTCCTCGCTGCCGGGGCAGCCATCAACCTCTAGGAACCGAATGGATCCGCGGCACCGTCCAACAACCATGAGGAGAATCGCGATGCTCGTCCTGTTCGCCCTGGTGGCAGCCGCATGCGGCGCCGGTTCCGGCGCCGCCGATGGCGCCTGGCAACTGGAGTCGGGAACTCTCGACGGAAAACCGATCCCGATGGTCGACACCCACCCCATCACCCTCGCCATCGAAGGAGACACGGTGTCCGGCACCGCCGCCTGCAACGGCTACGGGGGCAAGGTGCGGCTCAACGGGGACCGGTTCGAAGTACGGGACGTGGGAGTGACCGAGATGGCCTGCTTTCCCTCGGAGACCATGGAGTCGGAACAGGCTTTCCTCGACGCCCTGCACGATGTAGATCGATTCGAGATCGTCAATGAGCAACTGGTCCTCCGGGGTGAGAGGTCGGAGTTGGTCTTCAACCCTCTGCCCCCAGTGCCCGAGGCCGAGCTCACCAACACCGTCTGGGTCCTGGAGGGTCTCATTCAGGGAGATGCGGTGTCCTCGGTCTCCGGTGAGCGTGCCACCCTGGAGCTGTTCACCGACGGTTCCTTCATCGGCTCCACCGGATGTCGCACCCTGGCGGGCAGCTACCAGATCGCCGGCGCCGAGGTGCGGTTTACCCGTCTCAGTGCCAGTGGGGAGTGCCCCCCTGAACTAGCCGCCCAGGACAATCAGGTGGTCAGCGTGCTCGGGGACGGCTTTCGGGTCGAGATCGACGGCGACCGGCTCATAGTCTCCTCCGCCGGCGGCGAAGGACTCATGTACCGGGCCGAGGGTTGAGGGCCACAGAAAAGAATCCAGAAAAAGTCTCGGAATTGGGTGTTTTGTGACCGTTCTTGTCACAGGGGGAACGTATGTTCTACGGGTATGGACTTCGACCATGTCACCACCGACCAA
>JBHHWH010000025.1:0-30543 GCA_046756405.1 Acidimicrobiia bacterium
GCGGTGAAGACCGTCTACCCCAAGGAGAACCTGGAGCCCTGGTCACAGATGGGGGTGCTCTTCGGCGGCCAGGTGGTCATGGGGCTCCTGGGCGGGATGATCGGAGCCGCCTACCTGATCGCCGATCGCAAACCGGCGGTGCTGCTGCTCATCGTCGGGGTCTACGGGCTGGGCCACATGTCCCTCTACGCCTTCTCCCAGCTTCGCGAGTCCCACATCGGCGCCATCAAGGGTTTCGTCAAGACCCTGGAGGCCAAGGACATGTACACCCGGGGCCACACCGAGCGGGTGGCCTACTTCGTGGAGCTGATCGGCGAAGAACTGGGCTTTACCGGCACCCAGCTCGAGGAGATCAAATGGGCGGCCCTCATCCACGACCTGGGCAAGCTGGCGGTGCCCACCGAGCTGATCCGCAAACGGGGCCGGCTCAGCGACGAGGAGTACGAGGAGATGAAACGCCACGCCCACCTGGTGGAGGACATCCTCGCCGAGGTGGACTTCCTCCAGCCAATGGTGCACATCGCCTCCGGTCATCACAGCCACTACGACGGCAACGGCTACGGGGGAAGCGGTCACACCGAGGGCCGGACCCCCAGCCTGGAGTCGTGCATCGTGGCGGTGGCCGACGCCTTCGATGCCATGACCTCGGCCCGCTCCTACCGTATGGCCCTCTCCCAGCAGTTCGCCCTGGCCGAGCTGCGCCGGCACTCCGGGGCCCAGTTCCACCCCGACGTGGTGGACGCCTTCGAGCGGGCGCTGAAGAAGACCGGGCGCACCTGGGGTGCCCCCCACGTCAACGACGAGGAGATGGCCCGCCGTCTCGCCGAGGAACCGGAGCTGACCCTCCGTGGCTGACTGGAGCCCCCGCACCGTTCTCCTTGCCTCATGGCTGTTCCCCGTCGTGGCGCTGGCCATAGGGGTCTCCGCAGCGACTCAGGCCGAAGCCAGTTACCTGGCCATCATCGTCGGTGCCGCCGGGCTGGTGGTGGGAAGTTTGGTGGGGGCCGCCACCTCCAACTCCGGCAACCGGTTCAACACCGGCATTGCGGTGGCTACGGCGATTCCCTTTGTCTTTTCCGGGCCCAACGGTGTCGACCTGGGCGCCACCCTGGCCTCCTACGGCTTCGGGCTGGCGGGGGTGTGGGCACTGCGCCAGGCCCAGGGAGAGTCTCACACCGAGCTGCTGCCGGTGCTGGTGAGAAGGTTCGCCGGGTTCGTGGCCTACGGCGTCGTCTACTCCAACATGCGGGTGGGGGTCTTCGCCGATCTCAGCGGAGGATGGGAGGACCTGCTTCCCTTCTTCGTAGCTATTGGCGCCTGGCTCGCCGTCGAGGTGATGCTGCGAGGGATCCTGGTGCTCGGGCCGCGGGAGTTCTCCCGTAACTATCTGGCCCGGGCGCTACTCCACGACTTCAACGTCTTCCTGGGGCTCACCCTGACCGGAGCCCTCTTCGGAGAGCTGTATCCCTCGATCAACTGGTGGGCCCTCCCCATCGCCGGCCTTCCCTATGCCTTTGCCCACTCCGCCTTCCGGAGGTTCCAGGACACCAAGGTCACCTACAAGCAGACCATCCGCGCCCTAGCTCGAATACCCGAGGTGTCAGGTCTTGGGGTGGACGGACACGCCGACCGCACTACCGATCTGGCCAGCTCCATTGCCAAGCAGATGGGGCTCGGCCCGGTCTTGGTGGAACAGGTCGAGTACGCCGGGCTCATGCACGACATCGGGCGGGTGAGTCTCAACGAGCCCCAGGTGATCAAAATGGGATACACCGATGACGACATCGCCCGGTGGAGCGCCGAGATCATCGCCGAATCTCCCTACCTCGAGGAGGTGGCGACCCACGTGCGCAAGCAGTACGAGCCCTTCCGCAAGCCGGGGGAGCAGCACGATCCGGACGTGCCCCTTGTTTCCCGGATCATCAAGGTGGCGGCCGCCTACGACTGGAAGGTCCACGAGGAGGGCCTGTCACCCTTGGAGGCGCTGGAGTCGCTCCACGCCGGAGCGGCCTACGACTACGACCCCGAGGTGGTGGCTTCGCTGCGTCACATCCTCCACACCCGAGGGGTCCTTCACACCGTCCGCCTCTAGCGGTGGTCGGCCGCTGAACCTGCCTGGGCCCTGGCGCCCTTCCGGAAGTAGCGTCGGGGACGTCTCAGCTCGTTCTCCAGGAAGATCCCCAGTCCGAGGGCGAGGAAGATGTCGCCGACGCTGATCACCTCACCCAGCCGCGCCAGCCGGAGGGGGATCACGTCGGCGAAGAAGGTGAGCCGGGTGGAGGAGTCGAGGTTCACGTACATGAGCGACCCGCTGACGTCGGGGTCGGACACCGTGAATCCGCTAGCGACGCGGGCTGCTTCGGCCAGGACCGGCATGCCTCCGTTGGCGGCGATCACGGTGAAGTTCGCCAGCACGCCGAGCCCGGCTATCCACATTCCCGGCTTGGAACGGTTGAGCATGACCATCACCATCAGCAGAGCGAACGAGACCAGCACCATGGCCAGACCTACGGTCCTGGCCCAGGCCTCGTCGGGAAACCACCTGGTTGCGAGCTGGAGACCGAGGGCGACGAGGAGAAGCCACCACCCCCTGAGCTCGATATCTCCCAGGTTGACCAAGCGGCCCCCGCGTAGCACCGCTATGGCCAGCGACACAAAGAGGACGATGGCAAGCCATAGCATGGGCTGCGACGCTAGTAGGCCGACGGCCCTTCGCAGAAAGAGGGAAAAATGACGGTGCGATACGAGGCAGGTGGAGGAAGGGCGACGATCACCATTGACGATCCCGAGCGTCGCAACCCCATGTCCGTGGCGGTGATGGAGGGGCTGGTGGGCGCCACCCGCCAGGCCATCGAAGACCCTGAAGTTCGAGTGGTCGTCTATACCGGGGCCGGGGACCGGGCTTTCTCCGCCGGCGGCGACCTCTCGGGGTCCTTCGTCGACGATCCGGTGGGTCTTCATCGGGCCCGGGGTCAGCTCGCCGAACTGTTCCGGCTCATGCTCCGCGGGGGAAAGCCCACCGTAGCCCGGGTCAACGGCCACGCCCTGGCGGGCGGTTTCGGGCTGGCCGTCGCCTGCGATATCACCATCTGTGTCGACGACGCCAAGCTGGGCACCACAGAGGTGCGGGTGGGGCTGTGGCCGATGATGATCTCGGCGATCCTGGCTCGGGTGATGCCCCCCAAGGCCGCCCTGGAGTTGATGCTCACCGGCCGGATCATCACTCCGGAGGAGGCGCAGCGGCTGGGTGCGGTCTCCCGGGTGGTGTCGCGGGACGAACTCGACGCCGTGGTGGACGAGGTGGTGGAGGGTCTGGTTGATGCCAGTCCGGCGACGCTGATGCTGGGCAAGGACTCCTTCTACGGAATGGTCGACCTCGACCTCGACGCTGCCCTGGACCGGCTCCAGATCGGATTGACCGAGACCGCCCTCACCGAGGACGCCCAGGAGGGGATCGCAGCGTTCCTGGAGAAGCGGCCCCCCAACTGGTCGGGCCGCTGAAGACCCGACCGTCGGTCAGCCTCACAAGACCACCGAGTACCTCGAGGAGCTGCTGCCAGGTTTGCGATCGTGGCGACCGCATCCTCGGTCTCCTCCGACATCGAAGGGTCGACCCGTCTGGGGAGGCGGACGCCGGAGCGGCGATCGAACGGATCGTCGGTTGACCTCTCGAACTGCTCAGGGTTCCCGTCTAGCCTGACGCCCAGTGCGGCGAAACGTCCACACCCTTGGTTGGACCCTGATCTGGTTGGGGACCTTCATCTTCGGCTACCTGGGATGGCACCTCCTCGGTACCGACGTGGTCAACGCCTCCGTGCAGGCAGAGGCCGAGGCGGCCCTGGCCGACACCTTCGCCCAGGCTCGGTTGCAGTCCCCGGAGGTGGAACAGGTTCAGGAAACCGTACCCGAGGCCCTGGATCCGGCATCGCCTTCACCGACCACCACCGCTCCCGAAGTGGTGGAGTGGGTCAAGGAGCCCGAGCCCGAGCCCGGCCAAGCCTTCGGCATGATGCGGATCCCCAAGATCGGGCTGGAGGCTGTGATCTTTTCCGGGGTGGATCCCCAAACCTTGAAGAAGGGTCCGGGGCACATGCCGTGGACACCCTTGCCTGGTCAGCCGGGCAACGCGGTGATCTCGGGGCACCGCACCACGTACGGGCGCCCCTTCTTCGACCTCGACCTGTTGGAGCCCGGGGACACGATCGAAGTGGAGACCGTCATCGGAGTCCACATCTACGAGGTGAGGGAGATCATCATCGTCGCGCCCACCGATGTCTGGGTCACCAACCCTCGACCCGGGGCCTGGCTGACCCTTACCACCTGTAACCCTAAGTTCAGTGCCCGGGAGCGATTGATCGTTTTCGCCGAGCTGGTGTCGGGGCCGAACTTCGAATACGCCGAGCTACAGAAGGCCCAGCTTGGCGCCTCCTGAGCGGGTCTAGCTCGTTGCCATCCTCCGCAGGACGTAGTGGAGGATTCCCCCATGCCGCAGGTACTCCACTTCTATGGGGGTATCGACCGCGGCGATGGCCTGGAAGCTGACCACCGATCCGTCGTCCTTGGTGGCAGTGACCTCGATGGGCTGGCGGGGCTCCAGGTCGTTTTTCACCGCGATGTCGTAGACCTCAGTGCCGTCGAGGCCGAGACTGTCGGCGTTCTCTCCCTTGGCGAAGACCAGGGGCAGGACTCCCATCATCACCAGGTTAGAGCGGTGGATGCGCTCGAAGGACTCCACCAGCACCGCCCGCACTCCGAGGAGGAAGGTTCCCTTGGCGGCCCAGTCGCGGGAGGAACCCATGCCGTAGTCGGCCCCGCCGATGACGATGAGGGGCACGCCTTCGGCCTTGTAGTGCATGGCGGCGTCGTAGACCCACTTCACCTTCCCGTCGAGGAAGTCGAGGGTCCAGCCCCCTTCGGTGCCGGGGGCGAGCTGGTTGCGGACCCGAATGTTGGCGAAAGTCCCCCGGGTCATCACCCGGTCGTTGCCCCGGCGCGATCCGTAGGAGTTGAACATGGGGGGCTGGACGCCCCTCGAGATCAGGTACTGGCCCGCCGGGGAGTCCACGGCGATGGCCCCCGCCGGGCTGATGTGGTCGGTGGTGATGGAGTCGCCCAACCTGAGCAGCACCCGAGCGCCTTCGATCGGCCGGATGGGAGTGACCTCGGGGCTCAGGCCGATGAAGAACGGGGGCTCCTGGATGTAGGTCGACTCCTCGCTCCACTCATAGAGGTCCGACTCTGGAGTCTGCACCGCCCGCCACTCCTCGGTGCCGGTGAACACGTCGGCGTACTTCCTGACGAACTGGTCCCGGTCGACGCTGGAGTCGATGACCTCTTGGATCTCCGCCTGGGTGGGCCACAGGTCCCGCAGGTAGACCGGGTTGCCCTGGGGGTCGGTGCCCAGCGGCTCTGTGACGGGATCCCAATCCACGCTCCCGGCGATGGCATAGGCAACCACCAGGGGCGGTGAGGCGAGATAGTTGGCCCGAACGTCGGGAGAGATGCGCCCCTCGAAGTTGCGGTTCCCGGAGAGGACCGAGGCGGTGACCAGGTTGTGGGCGTTGATCGCCTGCGAGATCGGCTCGGGCAGAGGCCCCGAGTTGCCGATGCAGGTGGTGCAGCCGTAGCCGACGATGTTGAAGCCCAGATACTCCAGGTCGTCGAGGAGACCGGAGGTGGTGAGGTACTCGGTGACTACTTTCGAGCCGGGGGCGAGGGAGGTCTTCACCCAGGGTTTGCGCTGGAGGCCCAGCTCCCGGGCCTTCTTCGCCACCAGACCGGCGCCCACCATCACCTGAGGGTTGGAGGTGTTCGTACAGGAGGTGATGGCGGCGATCACCACATGGCCGTCGCGCATCTCGAAGGTGTGGCCTTCGTATTCCACCGTCACTTCGGCGGGGGCGTCGATGGCTCCCGCTTCGGCTGGTAGGCCGCCTTCGTCCTCCCAGCCGACCACGGTGGAGGAGGCGACCCCGCCTTTCTTGCCGAAAAGGTTGGTGAGATCGGTGCGCCACTGGTACTTCATCGCCGGTAGGGCGATGCGGTCCTGGGGCCGGCGGGGACCGGCCAGGGACGGTTCGACGGTGGACATGTCCAGTTCCAGATAGGCGCTGTAGGTGATCTGGTGGGAGTCGTCCCGCCACATCCCCTGGGTCTTGTAGTAGGCCTCGACGGCGTCGATGAGCTTGTCGTCGCGCCCGGTGAGCCGCAGGTATTCCAGGGTTTTGTCGTCTACAGGGAAGAAGCCGACCGTCGCCCCGTACTCGGGGGCCATGTTGGCGATGGTGGCCCGGTTCGCCACCGGCATGTCGTCGAGGCCGGGGCCGTAGAACTCCACGAACTTGCCCACAACCCCGTGCTCCCGGAGCATCTCGGTGACGGTGAGCACCAGGTCGGTGGCGGTGGCACCCTCGGGAAGCTGGCCGGTAAGGCGAAAGCCCACCACTTCGGGGAGGAGCATGTAGATGGGCTGACCCACCATGGCGGCTTCGGCCTCGATGCCACCCACCCCCCAGCCGACCACACCCAGGCCGTTGATCATCGTGGTGTGGGAGTCGGTTCCCACCAGAGAGTCGGGAAAGAGCCACTTGCCGTCGTCCCAGACCACCCTGGCCAGATACTCCAGGTTCACCTGGTGGACGATGCCCGTGGCCGGAGGCACCACCCGGAAGTTGGCGAAGGCCGACTGGCCCCACTTGAGGAAGGCATAGCGCTCCTGGTTACGCTCGAACTCCTTCCGGGAGTTGATGAGGAGGGCGTCGGGGCGGGCGAAGGCATCGACCTGGACCGAGTGGTCGATCACCAGGTCGGCGGGGATGAGCGGGTTGACCTTCTGGGCGGAGCCTTCGTCGCCGGTCATGCGCACGATGGCGGAACGCATGGCGGCCAAGTCCACCACGGCGGGAACACCGGTGAAGTCCTGAAGGATCACCCGACCGGGGATGAACGGGATCTCGTCTTCTCCGACATCGGTGGCGTCGTAGGCCGCGATCTGGGCGACATCCTCTTCGGTGACGTTGGTTCCGTCGAGGTGGCGTAGGGCAGCCTCCAGCAGCACCTTGATGGAGTAGGGCAGGTTCTCGGAGTCTTCGACGGCGTCCAGACGGACGATTTGGCGCTCCCCGAGGGGGGTCTGGAGAGTGTCTCTTGCTCCGAAGGGATCGTTGGACATGTCAGCCTTTCGCAGTGGGAACCTGGGTTTCTGAGCCTACCGAGGTCCCCGGCGAGGGACTAACTCCGGGAGCTGCCTACCCGATCTCCACCGGGACCTTGGTTACGCAGGCCTCGGCCGGATCCTTGTGAGGGATGACCACCGGGTTGCAGGGGAAGGAGAGGGCGCCGAAGAGGCCGGTGACGATGCCCCGGTCCAGGGAGCAGATCACCTCAGGATGGTCGGTGGCCGCCTCTCCGAAGGGGCAGTAGGAGGTGAGGAGCCGCTGACCCTCCACGTCGGGGTCCATGGAGAAACCGAGTCCGGTCATGGCCGAGGCGATGGCCTGGACGGCCTCGTCGTAGCCGGGGTCGTCGGGAGCGCCGATCTCAGCGGCCAGCCGCTCGCCATACTCGCGCCCGACCTTCTCCGCTATTTCGGCGATGTTCTCCGTCCCCACCTCCTTGAGAACCTGGAAGAGGAGGTCCACCAGAAGGTCGAGCCGCCGGGGGGCGAAGTGGACGCTGACCTCCTTGGTGGTGGCCTCGTAGCACTTAGCGGGCCTGCCCGCCCCGGTTCCCCCGCTGCGCTTCTTCTGACTGACCTTCAGGTAACCGTCTGCGGCGAGCCGGTCGAGGTGATGGCGGGCCACGTTGGGGTGGATGTCGAACAGCTCCGCCACTTGGGATGTGGTGAGGGGTTCTCTGGACTCCCGGACGGCGATGTAGATCGCCCGGCGGGTGGGGTCACCCAGGGCGGAGGTGAGATCGGAGATCGCGCTGTCGAGGCTCTTGGTGTCCATGGGGGATAGGTCCCTGCGAAAACTATAGTTGCGGGAGGCTCTAACCACTATCGCCGTAGGGGAAAACCCATGGATTCCAAAGACCAGCTCCGAGCGGCTGTCGCCTCCGCCGAGGCCTATCCCTTCGCAGGCCGCACCCTGGGAGAACTGGGCCTCGTCACCTCCGTCGTGCCCAAGTCCCGGGGTCGGGCGAAGGTCAGCCTCCGCCTTCCCGTGCCCCACCTTCCCGGACTCGACGATCGGCTCCAGGAGGCCCTAAGTCCCTTTGTTCGTGAGGCCGAGGTCAACGTCGAGGTCATGGACGAGGATGAAGCGGCCAGGTGGATGACCGAGCTGCGGGAGAAGGCCGGTCCCGGTATCGGCGAGCCGGGGTCGCCCACCCGGACCATCGGCATCGCCTCGGGCAAGGGCGGAGTGGGCAAGTCGTCGGTCTCCACCAACCTGGCGGTGGCGCTGCGCCGGGCCGGCAAGACAGTCGGCATCGTCGACGCCGACATCTGGGGGTTCTCCATCCCCGCCATGTTCGGCATCGACCGTCCTCCCATCGTGATCGGGGAGACGATCGTCCCGCCTGTGGCCCACGGGGTGAAGGTGATGTCCATGGACTACTTCGTCGGCGACGACAAGGCGGTGATCTGGCGGGGACCGATGCTGCACAAGGCGATTGAGCAGTTCCTCAAAGATGTGTTCTGGGACGGGCCCGACTTCCTCATCGTGGACATGCCCCCCGGTACCGGCGACGTTGCCATCTCCATGTCCCAGATCCTCCCCCGGGCTCAGGTGCTTCTGGTCACCACCCCCCAGCCTGCCGCCCAGCGGGTGGCCCGGCGTGCAGCCCTCATGGCCGCGGAAGTGGATCAGGAGGTGATCGGAGTGGTGGAGAACATGTCCTGGTTCACCGGCGACGACGGCAAACGCTACGAGCTGTTCGGATCCGGCGGTGGCCAGGCGCTGGCCGAGGAGCTGGAGGTTGATTTGATGGCCCAGGTGCCCCTAGTACCGGCCATGGGCCGTGGGGCGGACGCCGGCCACCCCGTGGCTGCTGCCGCTCCCGGGTCGGAGGCGGCCGAGGCCTTCGATGTCCTGGCCCAGGCGGTGATCGAGAAGAAACCCCGAGTCAGGACTCATCCTTCCCTCGTCATCCGATGAACCTCAAGGCCCTCACCCGGGGTGTCGCCGGTTTCCTTTTCGGACTCTCGGTAACCGTTCTCTTCATCTCCATGTGGGGCCGCGCCGTGGTGGTGGACACCGACTCCCTGGCCGAGGCGGCGGTTCCCCTGGCGCGCTCCGAGGCGGTGGTGGACGCCGTGGGCGAGTGGGTGTCGGCCGAGGTGGTCAAGGCGGGGGTGTCCGCCGAGCTGGTAGATCCGGCAGTCAGCTCGGTCCTGGAGTCGTCGGTAACCGCCCGGGCCTTGGAACGGTTGGTGGTGGAGGTGGTGGCCGCGGCGGCAGCGCCCGACCCAGAAGGTGCGCTGGTCGATGTGGCCGTGGTGCTGGAGCCCGCCGTGCCCGAGGTGGTGGGTGCGCTGGCTGACCTGGGTGTTCCGGTTACTGAGGATCAGGTGCTGGAGG
The DNA here is from genome assembly GCA_046756405.1 of Acidimicrobiia bacterium. Taxonomy (GTDB): domain Bacteria; phylum Actinomycetota; class Acidimicrobiia; order Spongiisociales; family ZC4RG35; genus JBHHWH01. Next base: position 9,525 of record JBHHWH010000025.1, read on the forward strand.
GACTCCACCAGCTCGACCCCCTGGTGGTCCGCGATGCCGGTGTTCCCCCCTATGTCGGTCCCGCCTCTCCGGCGGCGGGCCGGCTGGGGACCGCTACGGCGCTGGCGGCGGTGGTTCTCCTGGTCACCGGAGGGTTCCTTGTCTCCTCGGCCCCCGATCGACTCACCGAGCTGAGGCGGCTGCTCACCCGCTTCGCCGTGGGAGGGCTCAGCTTCATGATCCTGCTGCGTCTTGGTTCATGGGTCCTCGACCCCGAGGGTGGTCGGGCTCCGGTGACGGAGACCGTCTCCCACGTCCTCGGATCCCACCAGGCCCTGCCCACCGCCCTGGCCGCAGGGGCGGGGGTGGCTGCCCTGGGGATCTTCGTTACCCGTCGTTTGCTGAGGCGGAGCCGGGTTTCGCTTCCGGAGGAGCGACCAGCGTCGTCCCAAGGGCGGGAGCTGGTGGAGGCCGGCTCTCCGCGTGGTTAACCAGCCCGAGGCGCTGGCGGCTCTAGAAGCTGAGATCGTCCAGTGCCAGGCCTGTCCCCGTCTGGTGGCCTGGCGGGAGCAGGTGGCCAGGGAACGTCGCCGTGCCTTCGCCGACCAGGAGTACTGGGGCAGGCCCGTTCCGGGTTTCGGTGATCCCGAAGCCCGGCTGGTGGTGGTGGGGCTGGCCCCGGCAGCCCACGGGGCCAACCGGACGGGCCGGATGTTCACCGGGGACCGCTCCGGCGACTGGCTGTACCGGGCGATGCATGCCGCGGGTTTCGCCAGCCAGCCCACCTCCAGCGACCGTGGTGACGGTCTGAAGCTCCGGGACGCCTGGGTGACTGCCGCGGTGCGCTGCGCCCCTCCGGCCAACAAGCCCACCCCCGAAGAGCGGGACAACTGCGCCCGCTGGCTGGACCGCGAGCTTGGGCTGCTAACCGAGGTCCGGGTCCTCGCTGCCTTAGGGGCCTTCGCCTATCGGGTTCTGTGGAATGCCCTGCGCCGGGCCGGGGTGGAGATGCCCACACCGCGGGTCCCCTTCGGCCACGGGGTCGAGGTGGAGGCGGACGGGAAGACCCTGATCGCCAGCTACCACCCCAGCCAGCAGAACACCTTCACCGGAAGGCTGACCGAAGAGATGCTGGAGAGTGTGTTCCGGAGGGCAGCGGAACTGGTAGATCAGCCCTAGACCCCCACCCGGTCCAAGATGCGGTAGAGCACCGACGCCGGGGATGGACGTTGCGCAGACCGCCGAGGAGGCTCCGACCGTCGGGGGAAATCGTCGACGCAGAAGGGAGTGGGCTTCATAGGGTGTTGAGCCCCGCTTCGAATAGTGACACCATTTCCTCCACCTGGTCGGTGGTCATGATCAGGGGCGGGGAGACCTGGAGACCTCCACCACCTATGGCTCTGGTGAGCACCCCCGCCTCCCGGCAGGCCGCGGCGGCTCGGTAGGGAAGGGTCTCATCGTCGCCTATGTCCAACTGGATGGCAGCCAGGGCCCCTACGCCCCGCCGGATGTGGCTGACCATCTTCAGGTCCTCCAGGCGAAGCAGGGCATGGTGGATCTCGTTTTCCAGGGCCCGGGCCCGGTCGAGGAGGTTCTCCCGCTCGATGATGTCCATCACCTTGAGCCCGGCCACGCAGGCGGTGGTGTGGGCGGAGTAGGTGTAGCCGTGGCGGAAGATCAACCCCGGGGTAGTGAAGAAGGGCTCGGCGATGCGGGAGGCGGCAACGACGCCGCCCAGGGGGGCGTAGCCGCAGGTGACGCCCTTGGCGAAGGTGATCAGGTCGGGCTGGAGGTTGTAGAGGTTGGCGGCGAACCAGTCGCCTACCCGGCCGAACCCGGTGATCACCTCGTCGGAGATGTAGAGGCCTCCTGCCTCGCGGACGGCGTTGCGGACCTGCTGTAGGTACTCGGGGCTGACGGGTCGGATGCCTCCGGCACCGATCACCGCCTCCACGAAGATGCCGGCGATGCGGTCGGCGCCCACGTGGTCGATGGCCTTCTCCACCGCTTCGGCGTCGTCGTAGGGGACCAGCACCACATCGGAGACCAGGTCGCCGCCGTAGCCGAGACGGTTGGGCTCCATGCCTCCGAGGGAGGTGCCGTAGGTGTGCATCCCGTGGTAGGCCCACTCCCGGGCGATGAACACAGTGCGCTCCGGCTGGCCGATGGCGTTGAAATAACGGCGGGTGAGCTTGGCGGCGGTGTCCACCGCATCGGAACCTCCGGAGCCGAAGAAAACTTTGGAGCCAGGATCCGGGGAGACGGCGGCGATCCGTTCTGCCAGCTCCAGGGGAGGCCGTGTGGCGTAGTCGATGAACGCGTGGAAGGCGGGGAGCCGCCGGGCCTGTTCGGTCATGGCGTCGACGATCTCGTCCCGCCCGTAACCGACGTTCATGTACCAGAGGGAGGCGGCGGCGTCGAGATAGCGGCGGCCCGCCTCGTCGTATACGTAGATGCCTTCGCCGCGGTCGACGATAAAGGGGGCGTGGGCCACCTTGCTCATCTCGGCGAAGGGATGCCAGAAAGAACCCATGGCTCGGAGGCTAGCCGTGGGGAGCGGAAGCCCGGTCCAGACAACCGTTCTGTGCGGGTCTACGGACCGTTTTGGTCCGCGGATCCGCACAGAACGGTTTGGGGCCGCCCCGGAGGGCGGCCCCTTCCGTTAAGTAACAGCACCCAGTTCAGCCCTCCACTGATGCCGGCTGGCCGCCACGGCGCCGGTCACGGAAGCGCCGGTACACCACGTAGGCCACTCCCAGGGGAAACGCCACGGTGAGCAGCAGCATCGGCAGGGCGAACAAGACGAAGGCGATGGCACCATCGGCCAGGCTCTGAAGCGCCGCCACCAGGTCGCGGAGCGCCTCCCTGGCTGCCTCGACGGGAGCCCAACGCTCCTCCACGATGGGGGCTGCGGACGGCGTCTGGGTTATGTAGATGTCCAGACTGGCCAGGGCGGTGAGGTCTTCCAGCAGGTTGAGCTGGCCCTGGATCTGCTCGATCTGGCCTCGCACAGACGAGATCTCCTGGAACACCCGCAGCAGCTTGTCAGGGTCGGCGTTGGGTTGGGAACGCACTTCGGCGAGGAGGGCCCGTAGCTCCACCTCCAGGGCCTCCAGGTTGGTGAGCCGGGCCTCCAGGTCGACGAACTGGTCGGTGACGTCCTGAGCGTTCTGGGACTCGGAGACCACCTCGTCCACCGAGTCCTTGATGGCCCGCATCGTCTCGGTGAGCTTGTCGGCTGGGATCCGCACCGTGAGCGAGATCTCCGGCTGGGCCTCCTCCCCTTCGGCCGGGAAGACGCTCGCCTGGGCGACGAAACCCCCCTGGGATTCCACCAGGGTCACGATCCGGTCATAGGCGGCCCGGGTGTCCCCGGCGCGGAGACTGAGGGAGGCGTTGCGGATCACCTTGCGGCCGTCCACCACGTTGAAGGCGACGTCGAAGTCGGCCGCTTGGTCGTAGGCGACACCCGCTTCTTCGAAGTCGGGCTCGACGGGGCGGGCTGCCGGGGCGAAGGTGACCGCCGGAGATCCGTAGGCCACGTCCTCGGTGTCGGTCAGGGCCTCTTCCGCGGCCTGGGTGCAGGCCACGGTCACCAGGGCCAGGACCAGGATGAGTGCTGAGCGTTTCATGTCGTTCTCCTCTCAAGGGTCCTCTGCGGACTCGCCCCTTGGACGGAGAGAACTCAGCAACGGTTCCCGCCTACCGTTGGAGCCATGTACGGAGGTGACCTGCGAGTCTTGGAGATCTACGGGGAGGCCAGCGATCTGGGTCGGGCCCATGGCGCCGAATGCGCCGCTCTGATCGCCAAGTATCTGGAGGACAGAATCGACCTGTGCACCGACGAGCGTTGGGGTGCGGGAGGGCTGAGCCGCGGCCAGGTGGTGGAGGCGGCGGCCGAGACCCTGGAGCACCACGAGCGGTTCTCCGAGAGCCTCTATGCCGAGCTGACAGCCCTCGCCGACGCCGCCGGGATCACCCCCGCCGAAGCGGTGGTGGTGGGCGGGTTCACCGACCTTCTCGACGTGCTGCGGGCGCGGGTGGCGACCACGGTCACCGAGGATGGCTGTACGGCGGTGATCGATCCCCGAGCCGGTGTGGTGGCCCAGACCTGGGATATGCACGCCTCCGCCGGGGAGTTCGTAGTTCTTCTCAAGTTGGATCCGATCACAGGACCCTGTGTCGTGGTGCAGACTACGGCTGGGTGTCTGGGCCAGATCGGGATCAACGAGGCGGGCATCGCTATCGGCATCAACAACCTCACCACCGTGGGTAAACCCGGGGTCACCTGGCCCTTCGTGGTGAGACAGGTGCTGGCCCAGACCGACTTCGACGCCGCGGTTCAGGTGGTGTTAGAGGCCGACCTGGCAGGGGGTCACAACTTCCTGTTGATGGGCCCCGACGGAACCGGGGTGAACATCGAGGCCACCGCGGCCCACCGGGTGGTGACCCAGGTGAGCGGTGAGCCCTTCGTGCACACCAACCACTGTCTCTACGACGCCACCGCCTCCGAGGAGGTGGAGCGGCTCCTCATGGACCAGGAGAGCAGCGATGCCCGCCTGGAGGTGGGATCGGAGCTGGCCGGGGACCTGGAGGCCTTCTTCGCCAACCCGACCATCTCCCGGCGCGGCGAGGGCCACGACGTGGCCACCTGCGGGGCGGTGATCATGGAGCCTCGGGAACGCCGGCTACGGGCGGTGTGGGGTCTGCCGGGCGAGCACCCATGGGAGACCTTCCAGCTCTAGGCGCCCTTTCTGTTCTCGCAAAGGTCCGGATTTGGGCCCTGGTGCATTAGGTACGCGGGTTAGGAATGGGAGCGTCGCTCCGCCATGCCGTTGAGGGTCTCGAGGACGGCGCGGTTGGCCAGGTAGGCGGTCTGCTCGCCAGCGCCGTCGTAGGGTGGGGAGACCTCGACGATGTCGGCGCCCAGCACCTCCAGGTCCCGCCCCAGCCGGCGCAGGGTGTCGAGGAGCTGACGGGAGTCGAGACCACCTGGCTCAGGAGTGCCGGTCCCCGGGGCCAGGCCGGGGTCGACGACGTCGATGTCCACGGAGATGAACACTCCCTTGGCACCTCCGGCGATCGCATAATCGACCGCTTCGTCCACCACCGTGTCCAGCCCCCGTTCCACGATCTGGTCCATGCGGTAGGAGCGCATCTTCTGCTCCTTCATCCACTGCACCACCTCCGGCTCCGGCCAATAGCCGCGCAGGCCGATCTGGACGAAACGATGCCCGGGTACCGCCCCCGACTCGATAAGGCGGCGCATCGGGGTGCCGTGGCCGAGAAGGGAGCCATTCTGGATGAAGCCGGTGTCGGCGTGGGCGTCGAAGTGGATCAGGGCGATCTCCCCGAAGCCGTGGACCCGGGCCACCCCCAGAGCATCTGGCCATGTGATCGTATGGTCCCCACCCAGGACGATCGGCACTTTCCCGGCATCGGCCACGTCGGTGACCACGTCTGCGATCCGGCCGATGGAGATCTCCAGTTCCCCGGGACGGACATAGACGTCGCCGATATCCACCACCCCCAGCGCTCCCAGGGGGTCGATGCCGGTGGGAAGGTGGGGCCGGTAGCCGTCCATAGCCCCGTAGTCGGCGTTGCGGATCGCCGCCGGTCCGAAGCGGGCCCCAGGCCGGTAGGAGGTACCCCAGTCGAAGGGAGCCCCCACGATCACCACCTGGGCATCGCCCAGGTCGGTCATCTTCGCCGCCGGTACCCCGAGGAAGGTGGAGCGGGAAGCGAAGGAGATGTACTCGGCGGAGGCGAAGGGGATCTCGGTCTTGCGCTGCTCGTAGGGGGTGTACATCAGTGGCTAACGCTACCCGCGTCACGTTCTCCCCGACGATCTGGCATCATGTCATCCCATGTCAGCTGAAGTCTCCGACCAGTCCGCCGCCGACCAGGACGCCCGTATGGGCCGGGCCATCGTGCGCGGCATCAAGGTTGCCCTCCCAACGGCGGTCGTCTTCCTCACCCTCGCCGTATGGCTAATCACCGACCTGGAGCTGGCCGATGCCTTCGCTGCCGCTCTTCTTCCTTCGGTGCTGATCGGTGTCTTCGCCGGTGGCTTCTCCGGCGTGGCCGCCACCATGGACTGAGTCCGAGGGTCGGCGTGACGTCGGTGACCTCGGCGATCCGCTTCCGGTACTGTCCGCGACGTAGCGGATTCGGTAGTCAAGTGGTCGTAGAGAAGTGAGATACGTGAGTTGTCGGGGAGAAAGAAACGCCGCGAGATGATCCGTGTGGCCGTCTCCGGCGCCGGCGGCAAGCTGGCCACTCCCATCATCCAAGGGGTCGCCGCCGCTGACGACCTGGAGCTGTCCGCCCTCTACAACCCCAAGCGGGCGGGAACCGAGATGGCCGGGGTGACCATCACCGGCGACCCGGCTGAAGTGGAGGCCGAGGTGCTGGTGGAGACCGCCCATCCCGACGTCGTCTTCGACAACCTGGAGGCCTGGCATGAACGCGGCTTCGCTGTGGTGGTGGGCACTTCGGGGTTCACTCCGGAGCGTCTCGACCAGCTCAGGGAGATGTGGGGGGAGGAGACCCCCTGTCTGGTGGTGCCCAACTTTTCTATCGGGGCGGTGCTGATGATGCGTTTCGCCGCCGAGGCCGCTCCGAGCTTCGAGGCCACAGAGGTGATCGAACGTCACCACGCCACTAAGCCCGACGCCCCTTCGGGGACGGCCCTGGCCTCGGCCATGGGGATCGCCTCCGCTGGGGGTCGGTCCGCTGAAGGCTCCGAGGAGCTTGTGCCCGGGGCTAGGGGGGCGTCGGTGGAGGGGGTGCGGGTCCACGCCGTGCGTCTTCCCGGGCTCATCGCCCACCAGGAGGTAGCCCTCTCCAACCCGGGGGAGATGCTCTCGATCACCCACCTCTCCACCTCCTATGAGTCCTTCGCCGCCGGGGCGCTCTTAGCGGTGCGGCGGATCCAGGAGCTTGGCGGCGGGGTCCATCTCGGCCTGGATACGGTGCTGTAGCGATGGCCAAGATCCACGGCGGTCAGATCATCGCCCGGGCCCTCAAGAACGAGGGCGTCGACACCTTGTTCACCCTCACCGGAGGCCACATCGTCCCCATCCTCGACGGCTGTGTCCAGGAGGGGATCCGCATCGTCGACTTCCGCCACGAACAGGCCGCCGCCCACGCCGCCGAGGCCTACACCCGACTCACCGGAAAGCTCGGCGTTGCTGCGGTCACCGCCGGGCCCGGGGTGACCGATACCGTCACCGCGGTGGCCACCGCCCACCATTCCGGCACCCCGATGCTGGTGCTGGGAGGGCGTCACCTGATCCGCCAGGAGCTGAAGGGCGGTCTCCAGGAGATGGACCACCCCAGGCTGTTGGAGTCGATCACCCGCTGGGCGGCCACCGCCTGGCAGGTGGACCGCCTCGCCGACTACATCGCCACTGCCGCCCGTCATGCCTTCGCCGGGCGGGGCGGTCCGGTGTTTCTCGACGTCCCCATGGATGTCCAATTTGACATGGTGGAAGAGACCGCGGTGCGCTTTCCTACCCACTGTCGGGCCGCCTACGACTTCGGGGCCGACTCGGCAGCCCTCGACGCCATCGTCGCTGCCCTGGACGGCGCGGAACGGGTGATGATCTTCGCCGGGGCCGGACCCCGCGGAGGTGAGACCAGCCAGCTCGCCGAACTGGCTGAGATCCTCCAGGCCCCCACCTTCGTAAACAGCCGGGCCCGGGGGTCGCTGCGCTACGACCATCCTCTCCTCGGCAACTACACCCGATCCAAGGCCATGGCCGAAGCCCAGGTGGTGCTGGCCCTGGGGGTGGACTGGGACTTCCGCACCGGCTATGGGGAGAAGATCTCACCGGAGGCCACGGTCATCCAGGTGGACGCCGACGCCGCCAAGGTGGGATGGAACCGCCCGGCTCCTGTCGGCATCGTCGCTGATCCAGTCACGGTCGTGGCCCAACTCGTAGAACGGGCCGAGGAGATTCGTCGCACCGAGATGCCAATCTGGACCAAAGAGATCCAGGAGGCCGAGGCCGCCAAGCGGGAGGCGGCCCTCACAGAAGCGGCCGACGACTCCTCCCCGGTGATGCCACAGCGCTTCGCCAGGGAGGTAGCGGAGTTCTTCGGTCCCGACGCCATCGTGGCCGTGGACGGAGGCGACATCGTCTCCACCACCGCCCGCTGGCTCCAGGTCTCTACCCCTGGTCATGTCCTCGACCCCGGTGCCTTCGGCACTCTGGGCACCGGCCCCGCCTACGCCATCGCCGCCAAAGTCGCCTTCCCCGACAAGGTGGTGGGCATCGTCTACGGCGACGGCGCCTTCGGGTTCAATGCCATGGAGTACGACACGATGGTCCGGTTGGGCTTGCCCATCGTCGGGGTGGTGGGCAACGACGGGGTGTGGAACAACATCAAGACTTTCCACCGCATGGCCTACCCGGATCGGCTGGTCGCCACTGACTTGGGAATCCGCCCCTACCACGAGATGGTCAAGGCCCTTGGCGGCTATGGGGAGTTCGTCGACGACCCGGCGGAGATCCGCCCCGCCCTGGAACGGGCCAGGGAGTCGGGCCTGCCGGCGCTGGTGAACGTCCACATCGCCGAGACGATGCGGATGTCGTCGAACTACTCGCAGTAGGTCACTCCATCAACGCGCCGGGATCGTCGGGGACGTCGACCGCCATCTCTTTGAGGATGTCGAAAGGGACGATGTCCAGGGCCCGTTCATGGGTTGCGGAGAGCACGACCGGCGCCGCCATGCCGTCGTTGTAGGCGAGGAGCCAGTTGCGGGCGGTGACACACCACTTGTCACCCGGTTGAAGGCCGGGGAACTGGAAGGCGGGGATAGGAGTGATCAGGTCGTTACCGATGGTGAGCTGATGGTCGAGGAACTCCCTGGTCATCACGGCGCAGATGGTGTGACTGCCGGTGTCGGTGTCGTCGGTGTGACAGCTCCCGTCCCGGTACCACCCGGTGAGGGGGTCTCCGCTGCAGGGCTCCAGGGGCCCTCCGAGGACGTTACGGGCGATCACAAGTCCAAGTATGGCGCGGTGTGGCTCAGGCCCTTCTCTTGACAGCGTTTCCTTCCCCAACTACGTTTCGCATCGATGGTGAGGCGAAGAGTTTCAACCCTCCGGCTAGAGCGGTTGAAGCACAGTGCGGCCCCCCTTCTGGGCGGAGTAGTTGTCATTGCAGGCCTGCTTCTGTCGCCAGGCGATGCCTCTGCCAACTTTGGATCCCAGGGCACTTGTGGATACCAGGGCGGTTCCGGCTGTGTGAGTCTCGCGAACAACAAGTGGCATGCGGTGCGGTTCTACAGCGTTACCAGTTCAGTCAAGGCAGGCGTCCGCTGGGGCATAAGCCAATACGACGCGACCGATCTGGTTGTTTACGAGACGAGTTCGGATTCGTTGCCCGATGTTCGTGTCTTCGACGGTGGTTACTCGCCTCTCAACTGGGTTGCCAACGTTGACTGTCCTGTCGACAACACTGGCACCGGGAGTTACGGTCCGAGTTTGAATTGGTGCCGAGGCCAAACACTTTCTGTCAACCTCGACATCACCAACAACTACAACTTCACATGGCTCGAGTGGCGCAGTGTGGGCTGTCACGAGCTAGGCCACACGGTCGGACTTCGTCACCTCTCAACTACGACGTGCATGCAGCCGTGCAGTCTGCCGCCTCCCCCCGATCTTTCTTCCTGCTGGAGGCAGCAATATCTTGGCTCGCATGAGAAAAACGACCATCTAAACCCCTTCTACTAAGCCCATGTCAGGCAACGCGGTGACTCGTAACCTATCCACCCTGCTTGTGGCGGCGATGATCGTGGGAGCGTGTACGGGTGGCACGCTTCCCGACACTGAGACGACATCACCACGGACAACTCGCGAGAACAACGCCCCGTTACCAGAAACCTCAACAACGACATCGACGACCGAGGCCTCTGTCGGGGTTGCGGCACCGACCGTGGACGAGGTGATGGCGCAGATGCGTCCCAGCAGAGGGGAGTTCTTCGTCGAGTTCTCCAGTGCCGGTGCCCTCGAGGCTGAGACGTATGAGTCGTTCCATGCCCTGGTCGCCAACGCCGGCCTGGTGGTAATCGGCACGATCACCTCGGCAGAAGTGAGCAACTTCAGTCCGAAGGAGAATCACCCTCCGTACGACATCTGGAGCGTCGACCTGACACTCGAAGTCGATCAGGTTCTCGGTGGGTACGACGCACCGTTGTTCTCGGCAGGCGCTGTTGTGACCCTCGTCGAAGGGCGCACATCGCAGGAAGCCGTAGACAGGCTCCTCAACGGCGACTTCGCAGGGGGAAGCGGACCCGCCCTCCTCTTACTACGCAAGGTGGGCGAGATCCCGCCGGTGCTGGCCCTGGCGCAGGGTCGAGATGTCAAGGAGAACACCAACACTCGTGAGTGGCTGGAGGGCCGTTACCGTATTGTGTCCAGCCAGGGTGTTTTCACCATGCTCGAGGACGGGGCTGCATACGCACCCACTCTCGAGTTCGATGAGGCCGCCAAGGGAGGCATGCCCGACGACCATGATGAGATCGATCCGGTGCTGAGGGACGCCCGGACGTACCGGTTCGACCAGCTCGTCGGACTCGTGATCGACTACTGGTCGTGTCGAGCTGAGCTAGGCATGTCCTGGGCCGACGAAGCCCTGGAGACCTGCAACAAGGTCGGCTTTCGGCCCTGACCTCCAGGCGAAGGATCGCCGGGTCGAAGCCGGGTCGGAGAAGTTTGACCACCTGGCCGTCCCCGTAAGCGAAGACCTCGGCGGTGCGCCCCTCACCGATGAGAGGGCCGAGTTCGTTGGAAGCTTGAGTCATGGTGAGCCACCCTATTACGGGTTGTCCGGTCACCGCGGTGATGAGGGAAGACCTTAAAAATCTTGTGAAATCTCTCAATTCTGTCCTAAACGCGGTATAGTATCGAACATATGTTTGTACAGGAGAGAACTCCATTGGATTCACCTCCCGGTGAGGCGTGGGATCCGCTTTCTGGTGGGATCCCTTCTGACCTGGATTGCTGGGAGCCGGGTCCGTTCCTGGCTGATGTGGTAGCGATGACCGACCCGGAGGGACTGTCCGGGGAGGAGCTGGTGGTGTTGATGCGGGCCGAGGCCAGCTTGGAGGCCTGGATTGCTGCCCGGCGGATGCGGACCATGGTGGCGCTCAAGGATGCGATGGCTGAGGCTTATGGGGAGGGGGAGGATCCGGCTCTGGTCTGGGGGTCGGCGGGAGCTGAGATCGCTTGTGCGTTGACCCTCACCCCACGGGGTGGGGAACGGAGACTGTCTTTCGCTTGGACCCTGTTCCGGGAGCATCCCAAGGTATGGGAGGCGCTTCATGCGGGGCGGATCGACTATGCGAAAGCGCAGGTGATCGTCGACGGTCTTTGTGGTGTGGCTCCCGGGATAGCCGAGGATGTGACTGAACAGATCCTGGAGAAGGCCCCTCGGTGGACTACCGGTCAGATCCGAGCCCGACTGGGAAAGGTGGTAGCTGAAGCCGATCCGGTTTCCGCGGTGGAGGCCTACGAGGAGTCGAAGACCACCCGTTGTGTGGAAGCGCCCCGGAATTGGGAGGGGACCGCCAACCTGTGCGGCTGGCGTCTCCCCGTAGAGAAGGTGGCCGAAGCCCGAGCCTATATCGACGGGCTAGCCCGAAGTCTCAAAACCTCCGGGGAGACCCGGTCGATGGACCAGCTGCGAGCCGACGTGTTTCTGGACCTTCTCTGCGGGAGATTCCACACCAGTCCGGTGCCGGGTCGGAGAGGGGTAGTGGATTTAAGGGTGGACCTGGAGACCCTGGCCGGCCTGTCGGAGGCTCCAGGCGAGATCCCCGGGTTCGGCCCGGTGCTCGCTGATATCGCCAGGCAAGTCGCCGCTGAATATGGGAGCGAATGGCAGATCACCCTCACCCACCAGGACCAGCCGGTCTGGGTAGGAACCACCAGCCGGCGTCCCACCATCCAGATGAAACGGCGTATCCGAGCCCGATATCCCACCTGTGTCTTCCCTGGATGCCGTGCGTCGGCCCACCACTGCGACCTAGACCACAACATCCCCGTTTCTGAAGGCGGCGAAACCTGTGAATGCAACCTCTGTCCCCTATGCAGGAGACACCACATACTCAAACACCACGGGTGGAGGATCAAACGGCTCGCCGACGGCCGCTACCAGTGGACCAGCCCCCTCGGACACACCTACACCACCGACCACCCACCGTGAGCGTTGGTGGCCCTTCAGGGTCGGCAGAGCCGCTCACAGCAAGATGACCGTCAACACTCCGATAACCAGGGCGTAGATAGCGAAGGGAGTCAGTCCGACGCGCCGCAAGGCTGCCAGCAGCCAGGCGATGGCGGCATACCCCGAGACCGCTGACACCACCAGTCCTACGATGACCTCAGAGACGGCGGCGCCACCGCCTATCTCGGTGAGCTCGGTGACCCCTGCCGCGGCGATGGCGGGGATCCCCAGGAGGAACGAGAACCGGGCTGCCTCCGTGGACTCGAAACCGCGGCCGTTACCTGCGCTGATGGTGATCCCGGACCGGGAGATGCCCGGGACGAGGGCGAAGGCCTGGGCGATGCCCACCACCACTGCGTCGGGGATCCGTCCGTCGGCGAGGTTCCGGACCCCGGAGGCGAGACGCTGACCTACCAGCAGAATCGCCCCGGTGGCTACCAGCGCCCAGCCCACGTTGGCAGCGGTCCTCTGGAATGCCTCCAGGGAGTCCCGAAGGGGAAGACCCACCGCGGCGGGGAGGGTGCCGACTGCCACCAGGAGGGCGATCTTGCGTCCTTCGGGCTCGGTGCGGAAGCGCAGCACCTTGAGGATGTCCTGGCGGTAGTAGGCCAGCACCGCGATCAAAGTTCCCAGATGGAGGACCGCCGAGACCGCCAGGCTGGGTGGGGAGATCTCCACTCCCAGCTTCTCGAGGAAAGAGGGGACGATTACCAGATGTCCCGATGAGGAGATGGGCAGAAACTCGGTCAGGCCCTGGACCAGACCCCATATGATCGCAGACAGCACCCCGGCACGGTAGCGGTTACCCCGTGGAGAGAAGGACCGCAACCCGCGCCGAAGCGGCGGCCCGAGCCACCTCGGCGGCGGCCGAGGGTTCCACGGCCACACCGCCAGATGCAGGGGCGAAGGGATCCTCCGAGACCGGGGAGGCCACTACCCCCGGGACCACCTTCCCTGAGTCGAGGAGCACCATCTGAACCCGGTCCCCGGTGCGAGCCCCTGCGGGTAGCTCTACCGTCACCACCCACCATCCTTCGGGTACGGCCCGGCCTGGTTCGGTCACGTCCGAGGCGAGCACTGGCGCCCCTTCCGGGATCTTCCGGGCTGCCACGGAACCTGGTGGAGGAGGCTCGAACAACCCGGCGGGCACTCGTTGCAACGCCGTGTTTGCCCCGGTGATTGGTTCTCCGACCGCAATGGGGACTGCGGCGAAGGGATGCTCGACGGTGGGGTCGGGCCTCAACTCCACCCAGAGGGCGACCAGGGCGATCAGGACGGCGGCTGTCCATCGCCCCCAGGGCGGCGGCTGAAACCAGAGCATGGTTGAGAACGTACGGGACCGGCGGTCCCGGGAGAAGGGGGTCGGTCAGTCGCCCGACGAGGATGTAGCCGCCTTGGGCTTGGCCTCAGTGTCCTTCTTCGGGCTGGACGTCGCCTTGGTGGAATTGAACTTGCCCCGGCCGTCGGTGGCATAGAAGCCGTCCCCTTTGAAGACGATGCCCCGGGCGTGGAACACCTTGCGCAAGTCGCCGCCGCAGCCGTCGTGGGTCTTCAAGGGCTTGTCTGCGAACGACTGGAACACCTCGAAGTTCTCTCCGCACTGTTTACACATGTATTCGTACGTAGGCATAGGTGTATCTGACCGCTCGAGGAAAGCTGAGTGCGTGATTCTAAACCGGTCGGGCGGTTCATCCATTCCCGGGCGAGTCAATATGATCGCCTCATGACCATCGCCCTCGCCCTGGTGGCCGCCTACGTGGTGGGGAGCATCGACTTCGCTTTGATCATCGCACGGCTCCACGGTGTGGATATCACCAAGGTGGGCAGTGGCAACCCGGGCGCCTCCAACGTATTGCGCACCCTTGGAAAGGGTCCTGCCGCGGCGGTCATGGTGGGCGATGCCCTGAAGGGAGTGATCGCCGCGGCCATGGGGATGGTGGCCTCAGGGGTGGCCGATCCCCAGGTCCACTGGGCGTTCGCTGCCGGGCTCGCTGCGGTGATAGGTCACTGCTATCCGGTTTTCCACCGTTTCAAGGGGGGCAGAGGTGTGGCAACGAGCCTCGGTCTCCTTCTCTACACGGTTCCCGTAGTGGCCCTGATCGACCTGGCCATCTGGCTGGGCTTGGTGAAGCTGACCAAGACGGCTTCCATCGGGTCGCTGGTCGTGGTGTTGGTGACCCTTCCCTTGGCACTGTGGCGAGGCGTCACCGGGCTGGCTCTTCTATGGCTGGGGTTGACCCTGGCGCTTGTGGTGTGGAGACATCGTGCCAACATCCAGCGCATGATCCAGGGCAGGGAACAGAAGGTGCCCACATGAACACCGAGGTAGCGGTGATCCCCGCCGCGGGCCGGGGGACGAGGATGCGCCCGGCGACCCGGGTCGTGCCCAAGGCCCTGCTCACCGTGGTGGACCGTCCTTCGGTCCAATACGCGGTGGAGGAGGCAGCCCGAGCCGGGGCCAAGGAGGCGATAGTTGTAGTGGACCTGGACACCGGTCACATGGTGGCCCAGCACTTCAGCGTCGATGGCCCCCTTCCTGGCCTGGAGGAGATCAAAGTGAGGCCCGTGGTCCAGGAGGAGCCCCTGGGCTTGGGCCACGCTGTCCATGAGGCCGCGGAGATGGTTGGCGACCGACCCTTCTTCTGTCTCCTGGTCGACAACATCCTTCGCCCCGGCCATGACGTCCTCCCCGCCCTGGCTGAGGGGAGCGAGGACGGGACCGTCTCGGTGATGTGCCTGCGGCGGCTCAGTGACGAGTTCCTCTCCCGGTACGGAGTGGTGATCCCCGCCTCCGATGAGGAGAGCGGATACCTGGATCTGGCGGGGGCGGTGGAAAAGCCTGGCGTCGAGGCGGCTCCCTCCCGGCTGGGATTGGTAGGCCGTTACCTCTTCACCCCAGAGGTCTTCCCCATCCTGGAGAAGTCAGCGCCCGGCGTCGGAGGTGAGATCCAGCTCACCGACGCCATCCACGAGCTGGGCCGGCGAGGGCGATTGCGTGGTTTCGTAGCCGACTCCGACCTCCTCGATGTGGGAACCCCCGAGGGCCTGGTCCGGGCCACCTGTGAGCTTGGCCTGCACCGTTTCGGTCCCGTACTGTTCGAGGAGGACTGAACCATGTCCCTCACCCCCCTGGAGAGAGTGCGTGGCCGGATCCTGGCTGCGGTGCCCCGACTGGGGAGCGAGACCGTCCCCTATACCGAGGCCGCAGGCCGGGTGCTGGCGGAACCGGTGGTCGCTCTAGAGGACATCCCAGCGTTCCCCAACTCGTCCATGGACGGCTTCGCTGTGCGTTCGGCTGACGTTGTCGAGCCTGGGGCCCTGCTGGAGGTCATCGCCGACCTTCCCGCGGGTCAGGTTGCCGAGACCACAGTGGGCGAGGGGGAGGCGATCCGGATCATGACCGGCGCTCCGATGCCCGGAGGGGCCGACGCGGTAGTACGGGTGGAGGACACCGAGATAGAGGGGGAGAAGGTGCGGATCGGTGTCTCGGTGCAGCCGGGCCACTATGTGCGCCCGGCGGGAGGGGACGTGGCGAAGGGCGATCGGATCTTCGAGCCCGGTCTCCGCCTGACTCCCGTGGAAGTGGGGGTCCTTGCCACCCTGGGGGCAGTTGATGTCACCGTGGGTCGCCGGCCTCGGGTGGCCGTGCTGTCCACTGGTGATGAGCTGGCCCCATCCGAGGCCAGGGATCTGGGGCCGGGGATGATCCGGGACTCCAACCGTCCCATGCTCGCCGCGCTGGTGGTGGAGGCGGGCGCGGAGGTCCTAGACCTGGGTCGGGTTCCCGACGATGTTCAGGCCCTCCGCGACGCCCTCGATAGGGCTGCCACCGAGGCCGATGTCATCGTCACCTCCGGCGGGGTTTCCATGGGCGACTACGACGTGACCAAGCTGGTGCTCCGGGACGAAGCTGGGGTCGAATTCATCTCCGTGGCGATGAAGCCAGGAAAGCCCCTGGCCTTCGGCCACATTGGCGGTACACCCTTCTTCGGTCTTCCGGGCAACCCGGTATCCGTCCTCGTCGCCTTCGAACAGTTCATGCGCCCCGCCCTCCTCGCCATGCAGGGTGCCCGGGCACTGCTTCGCCCCCAGGTGTGGGGTGTGGCCGGGGAACGGCTGAAGACCGATCCCGCCAAAACCGTTTTCCTTCGGGTCAGGTTCGAAGGTGACAGCCGGGAGATGCGGGTGGTCCAGACCGGCGGTCAGGCCTCCAACCGCCTCTCCGGAGCGGCAGGGGCGGACGCTTTTGCCGTGGTGCCGAGAGGAGTAGACGTGATCGAGGAGGGAGAGCCTGTGGCCCTGGAACTGTTCCGGGCCCCCGAGACGAGGGAGCATTCCGATGACCGAGCCTGAGCTGACCCATCTCAACGAGGCGGGGGAGGTGCACATGGTCAACATCGGCGAAAAGGAGGAGACCCACCGGGAGGCCATCGCTGAGGGGCTGGTGACGATGTCTCCTGAACTGGTGGAACGGTTCTTCGCCGGCGACCTCCCGAAGGGCGACGCCGCCGCCGTGGCCCGGGTGGCGGGGATCCTGGGCGCCAAGAAGACCCCTGATCTGATCCCCCTGTGTCATCCGGTGGCCCTCAGCGGAGCGGAGGTCTCCCTGGAGGCGACTGGGCATGGGGTGAGGATCACCGCTACCGTCTCCACCACGGGCCGCACCGGTGTGGAGATGGAGGCTTTGACCGCCGTCGCCACCGCCGCCCTGGCCATCTACGACATGGTCAAGAGCGTCGAACGCGGTGTGACCATCGAGTCGATCCGCCTTCTTCGGAAGGCCGGGGGGAGGTCCGGCACGTGGGAGGCCCCGGTCGTTGATTGAGGGTGTTGGTCGCCACTACCCTCACCGTGAGCACGGAGTGAACTGAGGCCATGGACACAAGCGTGATAATCGGCCTGCTGGTGATAGCAGCCGTATGGAGTGTCTATCTACTTCCTGTCGTCTTCGGGGATCGCCGCGACGCTCCCCGCCACACCACCCAAGAGTTCGACCGCTGGTCCCACGTCATAGCCGACGTCCAGCGCCACTCTCCCCTCGAACTGGCGAAGAGCGGCCGTGACGTCATCCGTCGCCGTCGCCGTCGCACCCTGGGCGGTCTGGTCGTGTTCACGGTGGCCAGTTTCGGCTACGCCTGGTACGCCAACTCCCTCGTCTGGCTTCTGGTAGGGCTCTTCTTCACCTCTCTGGTGATGTTGTATGTGGCTGCTCTGGCCCACATGAAACAGCGCCGCCTCCAGCGCCTCGAGCTCACCCACGTGGCCGAGCGTCCCACCGAGTGGGAAGAGCCGCAGATCCGAGTGATCGCCAATTGAACCTGGGGTTCATCGACCAAGCCCGACAAACCCTCGACGCCCGCTTTGCCGCTCGGGAGGTGGGCATCACCGGCTCCAGGAAAGTGATCAGGGCCGCCGCCAACGGCATCCGGGCCCTCCACCGCGCCCAATGGGACGAAGCGGAGGAGCTGATCGCTGAATCGACAAGGCTGCTGGCGGAGATCCAGAGGGCTCTGGCGGACCACCCTGAGATGCTCCACGCAGGCTTCGTTTCCGACGCCGCCAAGGAGTATGCCGAGGCCCGCATCACTCAAGCGGTTTTCACCGGGTCGGAGATTCCTTCCTTCGAGGAGCTGGGTATAGACCCGGTTCCGTACCTCCACGGACTCGGTGAGACGGTGGGGGAGATGCGGCGGAGGATGCTCGATCTGCTTCGTCGTGAAGATCTCGATGAGGCGCAGCGGATGCTGGACCAGATGGACGAGATTGTCGACATCCTCGCCGAGCTGGACTACCCCGACGGGATGACGGCGGGTCTACGCCGCACCACCGATGTGGCCCGCTCCCTGGTGGAGCGGTCGCGTTCGGACCTGACCTCGACGATGGTGCAGGAGAGGTTGCGGGAGGACTTGAGACGCCACCAGGGGTGAGTCTCTTTCAGGCGGGAGTCGCCGACCCATTCATCTCGGCCTCCAACAGCCGGAGCCAGGCTCTGTAGGTGGGGACGTTTTTCTTCAGGCGAAGGGCGGTCTCACAGGTGTTGTGATCGCACTTGACCTGGCCATCGTCGGCGGCGAAGTCGTACACGCATATCTTGCAGACCACCTCAAGCTCTTCGGGAAGGCCGGGACAGTCGTAGAAGCTGCAGGGGCGGGCTCCGGGCTCCCGCAGCTTCTCCGGGGTGCAGCCCGGGCAGCGGGGACGGAATTGCAGAACAGATCGGGGAAGCTTCTCGAGGTCGATATCCAATTCGATGGTCATAACCGCTCCTTGCTCTATAACTCAAGTATTCGCTCCAGCTGATCCCGTCGGTAGGGCTTATTGGCAGCTTTCGCGGACCGGCTGGTGCCTTGAAGACGACCAGTTGGATCCTTTATGGCCCATCACCGGGCGGCCGGTAGAATCACCGCTTCGGGGCTGTAGCTCAGTTCGGCAGAGCACCTCGTTCGCAACGAGGGGGTCACGGGTTCAAATCCCGTCAGCTCCACCCTTCAGCAACCTGGTTGTACTGTCAAAAAATGGCTATGACCAGGCGAAACACTCTAACCGTCTCTCCTCGCTGGAACTCGCGACCATTCGCGTCATTTCGCCACTTCTCACTTCTCTCGCCCCACACACGGCCCACAAGATGGGTCACAACATGGCCACATAGAACGAACAGACCGGCCGAAGCCGAAGCGCCGTGAATAGAACCTCGGACCTGATCAAAGTTCTACGTGGAGGACAGCAATGAGAGAACTGCGGATGGATCAACGCCGGACCCGGGGCATTGCAGCCGTCGGAGTCTGCCAAGAACGCGAGCAGGAGGAGCCATGAGAAGGGAAACCGTTCGTCGTGTCAGTGGTTTGGTCGGAACAACCTTCGGTCGTGGAGCTAGGCAACAGGACTGGTCGTCGCCGCTCTATAGAACGAAACTCCTGCTTCTTACGGCGATCCTGCTCTTTGCCATGACGGGAATTGCTGTTGCGGCCCTATCCACATACTGGCATGGCAGCTCATGGGAGAACGGCTGGTATTCGTCGTCGGGCTCGAGCACGATCAAGGGCGGGTGGATGGAGAACGAGGATTGGGACCTTTATGACACCATTCGTCAGGAGACAGTCTCGGCGAATCCTCCATTTCAGACGTATGCATGGGCTGAGGCCAGTCAATACCTGAATTGGACTCATTCCTCGCAATCCAATGCCAAGAGTCGCTGCAAGTGGTGGAACCCCTATGACTCGGGATATGAGCCCTTGTGGTGCAAGAAGCGGACCTGAACAAGTGCTATCCGTCCTCATGTGGAGAGAAGATCGAAAGAAGGAGCATCAATGAGCACCCTCACCGCAACAAGCGTCGCTCGCAAAGCTGGCCTTGCCCTGGTTGTCGCTGCTCTGGCCGTTCTTGGAGTGACTGCAATGTCGCCAGCCACCGGGAATGAACAGGTCAGTGCGTACGATGTGGTCGGCGAGCTTTCAAGGGATTCCACTCCGTCTGATGTCCTGGATAGTCGTTTTGACCCGGGGTTGATAGTGGAAGGCTCATCGAGGCTTCTGTTTCGAGATAGCCGTTCAAGCCATTGGGTCTCCGTTGCCTCCACGGGCGACGTCTGTTTGTCGTCTCTCTATGACGAGGGCTCATCGCAATGGACCGCTGGAACGACGTGCATCGCTCCGAACTACCTCCAAGAGGGGGGTCTACGGTTGAGTCAGGGATTAGGCACGCCAACGTCTGGTTCCGATGTCACACTGATAGCTGACGGCATCGCCAATGAGCAGGTTCGGCGAGATGTTGAGGAGGCTGGGGGAGCGATTCCGGTGGACAACCTCGTCGTGTTCCCCGTTGGCCATCGCCCGGGCGTCCTAACCGTCGAAGGGCTCGACGGTGGATCGCTAGAGTTGGGTTCTGGCAAGTGAAGCTGATCACTCACCTCTTTGGGTTCGCATCTCCTCGAAGGCGGGCGTCGCCTGCTCGGGCCCACAACGCGCATCCGTATGTCACAATCGATGCTGACAACCCGGATGATCCAGTCAGTCAGATCTGGACGCTTCTCGTTCCAGTCGAGGCGGGTGCCAACTGATGGATGAATCTACGAGTCCGAGGTTTTTCCGAGCCTGGTGGGCTGGGGCTGGCCTCGGTCTGTCCGCAACCGCAGTGCTTCTGCTGATTCTCAGCACTCTCGGCTCAGCCTTCATCTCTACAGCATCTACCGATGCGAGTGCACACGTGGTGAACACGCTCTGGCTGCTGGTCACGGGCGCCGGCGTCTATTTGGTTTGCGCCGCAAGCCAGGCAAATCCTCTAGTCACAGCCATTCCTGCCGCTGCCTTGCTGAGCCTGTCCGTACCCTTGACATTCAACAGCGGCTTCCCGGATTGGTATCCCAGCTGGTTGGCCGACATGGTCCTCTCCGCATACAACCTGCACCTGCCTGTCATAGTCGGCGTGCTCGGAATGTCCGCCCTCTGGAGCCTTTGGAAGCGCGTTCCCCAGCGGCGCGCAAGAACCTCGCTCAGGTAACCCATCAGCGTGGTGACCAAGGTCATCCGCAAGCGCTGCTATCACGCTATGGAGATTCGTCGTCGCTGGTTGCCAGAACATCGACCTTGGGCGTCGGCGGGTGGCCGCTCGTGATGCTCGCCTAGAGCCTCTGCAGGACTCGTCTCACCACGACTCACTGTCAAGTTCCGGTACCCGGGCGACACTCTGGCTCCGGTACCTCCATGACACTCCCTACGCGGGGTTAGCTGGCGGCGTTGATCCGGTCGGGTTTACCGGCTCTACGCGATGGGGTGTGGGGTGTGGTGGGATTGGGAGGCTGATTCCGAAA
>JBHHWH010000026.1:0-30516 GCA_046756405.1 Acidimicrobiia bacterium
TCGCCCGCGAGATCTACCAGCGGGTCATGACCGACCACCGCAACCGACAACAAGCTGCCGCCTGAAACCCCCTTTCTTGACATATAGGGGCGTCAACGCCTTCAGCCAATCTCAGACGGACAAACGACGGACAAAGACGGACGAGGGCCGGGGCTCCGAAGAAGCCGACCACGAGAAAGGCCAAGCGACGCTTGACTTTCCTGAGGTGGGTCCCGTGGGACTCGAACCCACAACCAACGGGTTAAAAGCCCGCTGCTCTGCCAGTTGAGCTAGGGACCCGGGGAGAGGGTAATTCCAGTCGGCCGCTTCCCCCACCTGAGCGTCTGCGAGCATGTCGGCCTGTGAGTTCGATCCGCTTCGGCATCTCCGGCCTTCCACCCGAGGGTACCGACGATGCCGCGTTCCTCGACGACTTGGTGGCCCGGGGTCATCGCGCCTTCGAACTCTCCTTCACCCAGGGGTTCCCGTGGAAGGAGCGACGGTGTGAGAGCTTCGGCCGTCTCGCCGCCGAACGGGACATCGCCCTCTCCGCCCACGCACCCTACTTCGCTGGGCTGACCGTCCCCGACAAGGACAAAGGAAGACGTTCCCTGGCCGCGGTGGAGCACACGATGAAGCTTGGCCATCGTCTCGGTGCTCCGATCATCGTCGCCCACCTGGGAAGCCGCTACGACGACGACCCAGAGACTCTCATGGGCCGAATTCGGGCCCGTCTGAACCACATTGCTCCCAAGGTGGCACACCTCGGAATCAGCCTGGGCCTGGAGACAGCGGGCAGCAACGCTTCCTTTGGGAGTCTCGGTGACATAGCCCTGCTCGCCGAGGAGTTCTCCTTCGTCCGCCCCGTGGTGGACTGGGCCCACATCCATGCCCTTACCCAAGGAGGACTTACCTCGAAGGAGGCCTTCGCTTCGGTGCTCCAATTCGTTGCCGGCCACTTCCCGGCGTGGATGCTCTATCCCCTCCACTGCCAGTTCTCCGACATCGAATACGGCGACGCCGGGGAGATCCGCCACATCCCCTACAGGGAGGGAACCCTGCGGGTGGGGCCCCTCATCGAAGCGGCTCTAGAACGGGACATGTCTCTGGTCCTCATCTCCGAGGCGCGGGACTGGGCGAGCCACGATGCGATCTGGGACGAAGTCCAGGCTCAACTCTCAGAATCCACCCCCAGCACAGCTCGTTTCCTGGCTTCAACGCCCATCGATTTCCCTGATCCAGTCGAGGTCGTGGGAGATGAAAGCTCCTACCGTCCCCTGGGGCTGGGGCGGCCACTGCTGTTGACCAACATCGACAAGGTCTTCTTTCCCGACGACGGCTACACCAAGGGCGATCTGGTCCAGTACTACGCCTCCATCGCCCCTGTGCTCCTTCCCCATCTGTTGGGCCGCCCCATAACCATGGCCCGTTTCCCCGACGGGATCGCGGGGGAATCCTTCTACGAGAAGCGGGCTCCCGGCCACCAACCGCCTTGGATGCGGACCGTGCCGGTGCCGTCGGGGAGCCAGGGGGGAGACATCGAGTTCCTTCTCGCCGACTCGACCGAAGCCCTGATGTGGTTCGCCAACATGGGCTGCATCGAGATGCATCCCTTCCATGCCAGAGTTCCGGATCTCGATCATCCCACCTACGCCATTTTCGACTTCGACCCCTCACCTGGATCCAGTTGGGATCAGGTGGTGGCCGGGGTGAAACTTCTCAAGGTCGCCCTCGACCAGCTCGGACTGGACGGTTACCCCAAGCTCTCCGGCTCGCGGGGTATGCATGTTTACGTACCGCTAGAACCGGTCCACGACCATGCACGGGTGCTCCGCTTCGTCGGAGCGGTCGCCGCGCAGCTCGTCGCCGCCAACCCCGACGACCTGACCATCGAGTGGGAGAAGTCCAAGCGAGAAGGTCGGGTCTTCATCGATCACAACCGCAACGCCTCAGGCCAGACCGTCGCCTCGGTTTATTCGGTCCGTCCCCGTCGCGGAGCTCCGGTCTCGGCGCCGCTCGGCTGGGAGGAGGTGGGCACGATGGCCAACGGAGACATAACCATCGCCAACCTGTGGGAACGCCTCCGGAGCACCGGCGACCTGTTCGCGCCAGTGGCCCGAGCCGGCCAGACTCTTGACGCGGCCGAGGCCGCCCTGGGGCTGGTCAGCCCGTGATGTTTCGGAAGGCTCTCCGGCTCAGTAATGTTGATTCATGGATCTCTACGCCCGCATCAACATTCTCGGAGGGCTCTCGGTGCGTCTTCCCCACGGTGGGCTCGACGAGGCCATACCCCTCGACAACGATCCGATCGGAAGGGCCAAAGGCTGGGCGAAGCAAGGCGTCGACTATCTCCACATCGTCGACCTCGACGCCGCCGCGTTCGGTGACTACCGAAACCGGGAGCTGATCATGCAGCTCGTAGAGGAGTTGAGGATCCCGGTGCAGGTGGCGGGGGGGATTCGCTCCGAGGGCGAGGCAGAGCGCCTCATCAAAGGGGGTGCCTGGCGGATCGTCATGGGGACTGCCGCCATCGAGAACCAGAACATGGTTTGGGACCTGTGTCGCCAATATCCCAGTGAGATCGTTGTCTCCCTAGATGTCCGTCCCAACGAGGAGCTGGCGACGCGGGGTTGGACCCAGAACAGCGGGCGTTTTCTCGAAGAGGTGCTGATAGAGATGTCGTCGGCGGGTGTGGCTGCTTTCCTCGTGGCCGAGGCAGGCAGCGACGCCCTCAGCGACCCTCCGAACTACCGCATCCTCGCCGAGGCGCTCTCCATCGTCGAAGAGCCGGTCATCGCCGCCGGGGGCGTCCGGGACCTCGATGATCTGCGCAAGCTGGTCCACCTCGAGGCCTCGGGACGGCACCTCGCTGGGGTGATAGTTGGCCGCGAGGTCACCGCCGGGCGTTTCACAGTCCCGGAGGCCAAGGAGGTCCTTGCCGGCGGCGGGCCCCAACACGCCCCCGGAGACGTCGTGGCCCTCACCACTGCGATCGGAGTCGTGTCGCTGGCTCGGTCCCTCGACTTCTACTCCGGGGTGCTCGGCTTCGAGAAAGTTCGTTCCGGCTCGGGCGACGAGGCCACATCCATCCTCCAGGCCGGCCAGGGCCAGCGGATCGAGCTTGTGGAAGGTGGGGCGTACCGTCCTACCCTTCTCGCCTTTCAGGTCGGTGACCTTCAGCGCTGGAAGGAGCATCTCACCGGCGTGGGTGTCGACTTCGAGGCTGATTCGGGAAGCCTCAAGCTCACAGATCCCGACGGGCACGCCCTCGAGTTGCGTGGTAGCTGAGTTCAGCGGATCAGGGTTCGGGACTGCTCCCGTAGGAACTGGCGCAGGTACCAGGGACCACCACCACCAGCTCCGGAGGTTCCGGACCCCTTCCACCCGCCGAAGGACTGGATGTCGGGCCAGGCCCCGGTGGTTGCTCCTGCGGCACGGTTCACATAAGTGACCCCAGCTTCGATCTCGTTGAACCACTTTTCGATCTCAGCCTCGTCGGTGGAGAAGAGGCCGGCGGTCAGCCCGTACGGGGTGTCGTTCGACTTGGCGATGGCTTCGTCGAGGCTCCCCACCTTGGTGACCACCACCAGGGGAACGAACAACTCTTTGGTCCAGATCCAGGAGTCCTCCGACACGCTGACCACGGTCGGCTCCACGTAGTTTCCCCGAGCCAACTCGCCGTCGTCGAGGACGCGGCCGCCAGCGAGGATCTCGCCGCCCTTCTCCTTCACTTCGGTAATGGCCTCCGCGAACCGCTTCACCGCTGCTTCGTCGATCACCGGGCCCATGAACACGTCCCGCTCGGTGGGGTGACCCACCTTGAGCTTCCGTGTTCTCTCCACCAGCTTGTCGACGAAGGCCTCGTAGACGGGATCTTCCACATAGACCCGGGAGGTAGCGGAGCACTTCTGACCACTGAGACCAAACGCTCCTCGGACCACTCCCTCGGCTGCCAGATCCAAGTCGGCGGTCTTGGTAACGATTACCGGGTTCTTTCCCCCCATCTCACAGGCGACCGGCTTGGGCCGTTTCTCGTTGACGGTCCGGTACAAGTACATACCCACTTCGTAGGAGCCGGTGAAGGTGAGCCCGTCCAGTTCCTCGTGATGAGCGAGGTGATCGCCTGTCTCATCACCACCGGTGAGGATGTGAAGGGCCCCGGCGGGAAGCCCCGCTGTCCGCATGATGCGGTAGAACTCCAAAGCCATGAGGGCGCCGGTGTTGGACGGCTTGACCACCACGGTGTTGCCGGTGAGCAGAGCACCGATCGAGGGTCCGGCAGACAGGGCGAGGGGGAAGTTGAAGGGCGAGATGACCCCCCACACCCCGTAGGGCCGGAGCACCGACACGTTTTTCTCCGCTTCGCTGAGCGAGCTCAGCGGTGTCACGAAGCCGTTGTGTTCGGTGATCTGCCGGGAGTAGTAGCGGAGGAACTCGACCGTCTCCGCGACGTCGCCGAGGGCCTCGAGGCGGTTCTTGCCCACCTCGTAGGTCATCAACGCCGCCAACTCGAACATCTCGTTCTCCATGAGCTCGGCGGCGACGAGCATGAGGTCACGCCGGCGCTCCCAACCCCACCCTTCCCACTCGTCGGCGAAGGCCTTCGCCGCGAAGATGGCGTCGTCGACATCAGTAGGCAAGGCCTGGGCGTACCGACCCACAATGATCTCGCGGTCGATGGGGGACCGCTCCTCGAATAGTTCCCGGTCGGTGCGCTCCTCGCCGTTGACGATGACGCCGTGGATCTGGCCGAGCCTGGACTTCACCTCCCCTACGGCCTTGTCATAGGCGGCGTTTAGTTCCTGGTTGTCGGCCGACATGGTTGCGTAGGTGATCTTGAGAGCCATGTGTGTCCTCTGAAGGGGTCGGTTCGACCCCGACGATACCTCACGGGCAACTGGCAAACACCCGGGCCGGGCGGTCCCTGGCAGTATTCCCCAGAACCCGGGAGGCTCTCCGGTTGCACTCATTCGAGGCCGATGTTCACTTTCGCGGGCATCGCTTCGCACAAGTGATCTAGTTCGTTAGTTTCATGGGGTCATGTCGCACCCTGTCTTGACGCTGGGAACGCTGTTCGTGGCGGCGTATCTCCTGGGTTCAATTCCGTTCAGCCAGGTCTTCGCTCGCTTGCACGGCATCGACCTACGACGGGTTGGTACCGGCAATGTCGGGGCCTCCAATCTGAGCCGGCCTGCCGGGGAGGTGGGGGGCCTGCTCCTACTGTCGGTGATCCTTCTCGTTCGCCGAATGCAGGGCAACCCGGGCTCCGAGAGAGGCTTCAGGCCGGTGTTGCGAAGAGCGATGTTCGATGTCGAGAACCCAGCCGATGCTGTAGAGGCTGCCGACGACCTGCTGACACCGTGACTCCCAAACGCGTTCTCTGGATCGCTGGCACGGCCGCGTTCCTGTACGTAGGCGCCTTCTATTGGGTGGTCACCAACTTCGACATCCCTCCGCTTAGCGCCTACGCCGTCAGCCTCATCCTTGCCGGGGGAGCGGTCGAGATCACCGCCAAGTTGTTCTTCGGGCTGTTGTTCCGCGAGTCGATCCGACATGCGGGCGGGGAGGTTTCGCCATGGTCCGCCTTCAAGGCCGCCCTGGTGGGTGCAGGGGTAGCTCGGCTCATCCCGGCCGGAGGGGCTATCACACCGGTGGCGATGGCATGGACCGTCCGCGACGAAGCTGCGGGCTCAGCCGGCGCGGCGATCAGGACGGTACTCCTCAACTACTCGGGGTTGTTGATCATGACGGGTGCGGGCCTGCTTCTGGCCCGACCCCGTGAGTCTGCCCAGTTCCTGTCGGTCAGCCTTTTCGTCCTTGCGCCCTTCGTGCTGGGCGCGGGAATCCTGTTGATGTTCGGCTCGGGAAAGCTGGGGACCCTACTGAACCTCCTCCCGGCGCGGATACGGGCCAAGTTGGAGGCATCGTTGATCAACCACGCCCCCGCCCTCCAATCCCAGCTCCTCATCTGGGGGAGGTTGGTGGCTGAGGCGGGGGCCCTGTGGCTGGTCCTAGAAGCCTTCGGCATCGAGGTGAGCGTCTACCAGGTGATAGCCGCCTTTGGAGTATCTCAGCTCGCCGGTGGTGTGCCGGGCACTCCTGGCGGGATGGGTATTACCGAAGGAGCCCTCGCCTTCATCCTCGCCGCGTACGGCTTTCCTGTGACGACGATCCTTGCCCCGGTACTGGTGTTTCGGGTCATCTCCTACTGGCTCCCCGCTGCCTTTGGTTTCCTTGCTGGAGGGTCGACGTTTCTGGGGTCGGAGGCAGCCAAGACGGCCGAAGCCGGCGACTGAACGCCGTTACGCTGTCCTGCCATGGGTCAGAAAATCACCTTCAGTCTTCTCAACCAGGACGGGGAACTGGTCACCGACGCCGACTTTCGGGGTCGTAAGTACGTCCTGTTCTTCTACCCGCGGGCGATGACCCCCGGCTGTACGAAAGAGTCCTGCGACTTCAGGGACAGCTACGACGAGTTCGCCGAGGCTGGGTACGGGATCGTCGGGGTAAGCCCCGATCCGCCGCAACGAAACAAGAAGTTCAAGGAGAAGGAGGGTCTCAACTTCGACCTCCTCTCCGACGAGGACCATGCCCTCGCCGAGAGCCTGGGGGCTTGGGGCGAGAAGAAGATGTACGGCAAGGTCCGTCAAGGATTGATCCGCTCTACTTTCGTGATCAACGAGGACGGGGAGGTGGACAAGGCCTACCGCAACGTTCGGGCGACCGGCCACGTGGAACGACTCAAAGCAGACCTGTTCGGCTAGGGGCGGTGCGCTTCAGTCTCCTGGGCGGATGCCGGCGAGATTCTCCAGGGCCTTGACCAGGGCATGGTTGCCCTCGGTGCCCAGCCCTCGGGCCTGGAGGGTCCGGTAGAGCTGGAAAACGAGGGAAACGCCGACGAGAGGTACCCCTAGCTCGTCGGCGGCCTCCAGGACCAGACGCAGGTCCTTCTGTTGGAGGTCGATGGTGAAACCCGGGTCCCAATGACCCTCGATCATCTGCGGTCCCCGGTTGGAGAGGATCCACGAACCGGCGGCACCTCCTTCGATAGCGGCCAGGGTCCGGCCCAGGTCCAGACCCGCTGCCCTGGCCAGGAGGAGCCCTTCGGAGACGGCGAGGATGTTGAGCACACCTACGGCCTGGTTCACCCCTTTGACGAGCTGGCCCGACCCCGACTCCTCTCCCACATGGACGATGGACGACGAGTAAGCCTCCATGAAGGAGCGAACTTGGCCCAAGGCTTCGACTGGGCCCCCCACCATCACCGCCAGGGTTCCCTTCGCCGCTCCCTCGGATCCTCCCGATACAGGTGCATCCAGCCAGGTGACGCCAGCCTCGCCGGCCTGGCTGGCGAAGCGTGCCGTAGCGGCCGGCGAGATGGTCGAATGGTCGACGAGGATGCCACCCTCGCCCATGCCCGCCAGGACACCTTGGTCTCCGAGTGCCACCTGTTCGACGTCGGGAGTGTCGGAGACGCAGACGAAGACGATGTCGCTCGACGCGCCTACTTCCCTGGGACTGGAGGCGACCGTCGCCCCCAAGCCCTCGGCCTTGGAGGCGGTGCGGTTCCACACGGTGAGCGGATGTCCCGCGTCGATCAGATTGGCGGCCATGCCCCGGCCCATGATGCCGAGGCCTATGAATCCGAGTCTCGTCATGCACCCAACCCTAGAGACCTGCTAAACCCGACTCGATGCCACACGACAGTCTCGATCTGAAGCTGGGGGAGGAGCTG
This sequence comes from Acidimicrobiia bacterium, assembly GCA_046756405.1. Taxonomy (GTDB): domain Bacteria; phylum Actinomycetota; class Acidimicrobiia; order Spongiisociales; family ZC4RG35; genus JBHHWH01. Next base: position 7,715 of record JBHHWH010000026.1, read on the forward strand.
GGAGCACTGCGCGCTGCCGGGACCGATAAGGGACCCGAGGCGGTGATTGTCGGAGTGATCCCACCCCAAAAGGGGAAGGGGCCCCGCTACCTGCTCGCCGGCCTCGATCGGGAGTTCCTAAGAATGAACTCCAACGGCTACCTTGGCCTGTCTCGCCATCCCGCAGTAGTCGACGCCGAAGAGAGGGCGACTCGAGAGTTCGGCGCTGGACCTGGTGCGGTGCGGTTCATCTCCGGTACCTACCGCACCCACGTGGATCTGGAGGACCGGCTGGCCCGTTTCCACACTCGAGAGGCGGGGATCCTCTACTCCTCAGCCTACGCCGCGGTGCTCTCCACCCTCAGTTCGTTGATCACCGAGGAGACGGTGGTGTTTAGCGACGCTCTCAATCACAACTGCATCATCAACGCGGTGCGGATGGCCCGTTCGGCATCCCGTCACGTCTACCCCCACCTCGACTTTGAAGCCCTGGATCGTGTCCTTGCCGAGGAGGCCGGATCGGCGCGGCGGGCGATCGTGGTCACCGACGGGGTCTTTTCGATGCGGGGTGACTACGCAGACCTCGCGGCGCTGATGGAGGTGGCGAGCCGTCATGACCGGTCGTATCCGGAGAACGTAGTCGTCGTCATGGACGACTCCCATGGTGTCGGTGCCTACGGGGCTACCGGGAGGGGGACCGAAGAGGTCACCGGAGCCGAAGTAGACGTTCTGATAGGCACCCTGGGGAAGGCTTTTGGAGTGAACGGAGGCTACGCGGTGGGGAGCAGGGTCCTGGTGGACTATCTCCGGGAGAAGGGTCCCATGTACGTCTACTCCAACCCCATCACCGCCGGGGAGGCGGCCGCAGCGGAGATGTCGGTGTCGATTCTCGACTCGCCTGAGGGTGCCGAGATGCTGGCCCATCTGGCGGAGATGACTCGGCGCTTCGAAGCCGGACTGGTGGATGCGGGATTCGAGACGATTCCCGGGCCCCACCCAGTAGTGCCCCTGATGGTGCGGAACACCGCCCGGACCTCGGCGCTGGTGGAGCATCTGTTCTCTCACGGGGTTCTGGCGACGGGGCTCAACTATCCGGTGGTCCCGAAGGGCGACGAAGAGATTCGCTTCCAGATCAACGCCGACCACACCTCGGCTGACATCGACTACGTGTTGGAGGTGCTGGGAGGCTTCTAAGCGACCACCACCAGAACCTGGTTGGCGTCGACTTGGTCGCCTGGAGTGCAGCGGACTTCGGTCACCGCCCCGGAGTGGGGGGCGCGAAGAGTGTGCTCCATCTTCATCGCCTCGAGGATCACCAGGGTGTCGCCCTCCTCGACCTCGTCTCCCTCGCCGACCTCGACCCGAACCACCTTGCCCGGCATAGGGGCGTGAAGGGACCCCTCGTCCTCCTCCATCTCGGTGGTGGGGAAACGAGGGACCTCTACCAGGTGAGCTGGGCCCTGGGGGGAGTCCACGAAACGCTCGCCACCGTATCGGGCCACCTCGATGCGGTGTTCCAGTCCGTCGACCAGGAGTGTCGCCGAGGCAGGTTCGGCGTCCACCACTTCGAGCTGCCCTACTCCCTCCACTTCGAAGCCTCCGGGTCGGAGGGTATAAGAGATGTCATGTTGGCCCTGCTCGCCCCGGTAGGCCCGATGTTGAGGAAGGGTGGGGAGGTTGCGCCATCCGGAAGGGACCGTCGTCAGCACCGGGGAGGCGGCCCGTTCTGCGGCCTGGTCGGCTATGGCTGCGGCGACCGCGGCCAGCCTCTCTCCGCGGAGGTCCAGCAGAGGTGCCCCGAGTTCAGTGGCTGGATGACGGTCGAGGAAACCGACATCGATGTCTCCGGCTATGAACTCGGGGTGCTCCAGGACACGGACCAGGAGACTGCGGTTGGTCACCGAGCCGTGGATGCGGGCCTCTCGGAGGGCGTCGGCGAGGAGGGAGATGGCGCTGTCCCTGGTAGTCGAGTGGGCGATGACCTTGGCGATCATCGGGTCGTAGTGGACCGACACCTCCGAGTCGTCGTCGATTCCGGAGTCAACACGCAGCCCGTCTCGTTCCGGGAAGCGGAAACGGTGAAAACGCCCCGAGGCCGGTAGGTAGTCGTTTAGGGGGTCCTCGGCGTAGAGCCGGACCTCGACGGCGTGCCCTTCGATCCTGAGATCCTCCAGCTCCAGAAGCCTTCCTGCGGCGACCTCGATCTGAAGTTGGACCAGGTCCAGGCCTGTCACCATCTCGGTCACCGGGTGCTCCACCTGGAGTCGGGTGTTCATCTCCAGGAAGAAGAACTCCCCTTCATAGAAGAGGAACTCGACGGTCCCGGCGCCTTCATACCCCACCGCTGAGGCCACCTTCGTTGCTGCCTCACCCATGGCCTGGCGGGTGGCCTCGTCGATGGCGGGGGAGGGTGACTCCTCGATGATCTTCTGGTGCCTCCGCTGGATCGAGCACTCCCGCTCGAAGAGCGAATAGACGTTGCCGTGGGTGTCGGCGAAGACCTGGATCTCGATGTGGCGAGGACCGTCCAGGTACTTCTCCAGGAAGACGGTGGGGTCACCGAAGGAAGCCTCGGCCTCGCGGCGTGCCCCTTCGATTGCCTCGGCCAGGTTCTCAGCGGAGTCGACTATTCGCATCCCCTTCCCGCCGCCTCCCGCGGACGCCTTGACCAGCAACGGGAACCCGATGCGGTTTGCCGCCTCCTCGGCGGCTTTGCCGTCCAGTTCGACGCTGGGAATGATGGGTACGCCCGCGGCGATAGCGATGTGCTTCGCCTCCAGCTTCGACCCCATGGCGGCGATGGCGGCCGGAGGCGGCCCTATCCAGATCAGCCCGGCGTCGATGACGGCCCGGGCGAAGTCGCGGTTCTCGGAGAGGAAGCCGTAGCCGGGATGGAGAGCGTGGGCGCCGGTCTTCTTGGCCGCGGCAAGGACGGCGTCGATGTTCAGGTAGGTGTCTGCCGAGGTGTCGCCTTCCAGCAGCACTGCCTCGTCGGCCTCATGGGCGTGGGGAAGGTCGGCGTCGGGAGTGGAATGGACCGCCACCGTGGCGATGCCCATCCTCTCGCAGGTGCGGAAGATACGGCGCGCGATCTCGCCGCGGTTGGCCACCAGGAGCTTGCGAATCACGCCGGCGAGGTTAGCGGTGGTCCCCGCATTCGTTCTGTGCGGGTTTGCGGACCGTTTTGGCCTGAAGACCCGCACAGAAAGTTGTCCGCATTCGTTCTGTGCGGGTCCACGGACCGTTTTGGCCTGCGGATCCGCACGGAACGGTTGTCACATCCGGAAGACGCCGAAGCGGTCGGTGCCCTTCACCGGGCCGGAGTGGATGGCGGAGAGGGCGATTCCCAGCACCGTCCGAGTGTCCCGGGGGTCGATGAGGCCGTCGTCTCGAACACGGCCGGTGGAGTAAAGGGCCTGCTCGGTGTACTCCATCATCTCGATCAGCTGAGCGCTGCGACTGGCATCGGCCTCCTCGTCGAAGGTCTCGCCCCTGGACTCTGCGGCCTGACGGGCGACGATTGACATCACCCCGGCAAGCTGTTTCGCTCCCATGACCGCCACCTTGTGACCCGGGTAGCCAAAGACGAAGCGGGGGTCGTAGGCCCGCCCCGACATGCCGTAGTTGCCCGCCCCATAGGAGACCCCGGCCATGAGCGAGATGTGAGGTACTTCGGAGTTGGACACGGCGTTGATCATCTTCGCCCCATCTTTGATGATCCCCCTCTGTTCGTAGTCCTTGCCCACCATGTAGCCGGTGGTGTTGTGGATGAACAGCAGGGGAGTGTCGTAGCGGTTGCAGAGCTGGATGAACTCGGTGGCCTTCTGGGCCTCCTCGGAGAAGATTACCCCCTGCTGGTTGGCGATCACCCCGATGGGGAATCCATGGATAGACCCCCAGCCGGTGAGGATCGAAGTCCCATAAAGGGTCTTGTACTCCTCGAACAGCGAGCCGTCGAGGACACGGCAGAGGATCTCCCTCATGTCGAAGGGGACCCGCAGGTCGGCGGGAACCACTCCCAGGATCTCGTCGATGTCGTGGACCGGCTCGTCGGCGGGCTTGGTGGGCCCGTAGCCCAGTTTCCGCCAGTTGAGATGGGTGACGATGTCGCGTCCCATCCGAATCGCCTCGTGCTCGTTCTCGGCGAAGTAGTCGGAGAGTCCGGAGATGCGGGAGTGCATCTCGGCGCCTCCCAGCTCCTCGTCTGTGGACTCCTCCCCGGTGGCCATCTTCACCAATGGCGGACCTCCCAGGAAGACCCGGGCCTGCTCCTTGACCATGACCGCGTAGTCGCACATGGCGGGGAAGTAGGCGCCGCCGGCGGTGGAGCTGCCGAAGACGATGGCGATGGTGGGGATGCCCGCCTTGGAGAGGCGGGTCAGGTTTCGGAACCACTTGCCTCCGGTGATGAACACCTCGGCCTGGTCGGGGAGGTCGGCACCTCCCGACTCCACAAGGCTGATGAAGGGAAGACGGTTCTGCATGGCGACGTCCATGATGCGGAGAGACTTGGCCAGGGTGAATCGGTTAAATACCCCAGCGGCGCTGGTGGGGTCGTTGGCCAGGATGGCGCACTCGACGCCGTTGACCACACCGATCCCGGTGACGACGTTGCCCCCCAGGGGCTTGTCCGAGCCCCAGGCGGCCAGGGTGGACAACTCAAGGAAGGGGGAATCCCGGTCTATGAGCAGTTCGATCCGTTCCCGGGCCAGGAGCCTTCCCCTCTCCCGGTGGCGTTTGATGTACTTCTCCCCGCCGCCTAGTTTCGCCTGCTCCTGGAGTCGGTTGAGCTCCTCCAGCTTCTCCAGCATGGCCACCCGGTTGGCCTCGAACTCCTCGGAGTGGGTGTCGATGCGCGTGGGCAGGACCTGCATGGTGCCGGAGGCTAGTTAGATGGAGTGAGGGGACCGAGCGTGCTCAGCCCTCGTAGACCAGGTCTTCCTGGTAGGGCTCGATCATGATGCACTCGCCAGGGCACTCCTCGGCTGACTCGATCACGTCCTCGACCAACTCGTCGGGGACTCGAGCCATGCCGCGGGCGCCGTCGGGAGCCTGCTCACCGTCGAAGACCACGGTACGCCCGAAGTACTTTTCCTCCTCCTTCACCACCCACAAGCCATCGTCGCGCCCGACAAAGACATCGGGGGTGATCTCTTCGCAGATCCCGTCGCCGGTGCAGAGGTCCTGGTCGATCCAGACCATCAGTTTGGTTGCTTCAGCCATTTCACCAACTCGCGTAGTTGAGGGGAACAAATTAGATGGTTGGCAGCACGGTAACCAATTCCTGACCCTTGTGTGTCACAATCGGCTCCATGGAAGAGATCGTTGACAAGCTTCAGCAATTGGTGGGCCAGGAGTTGGGCGTCAGTGAGTGGATGGAGATCACCCAGGAGCGGGTGAACGCCTTCGCCGACGCCACCGACGACCACCAGTGGATCCATGTAGACGCGGAGCGGGCGGCCAGGTCTCCCTTCGGTGGGACCATCGCTCACGGGTTCCTCACGCTGTCATTGGTAGTGCCTTTGGCGGGTCAGGTCTCCCTCGAGGTCGGGGAACCACGGATGGGAGTCAACTACGGCCTCGATCGGGTGCGTTTCCCGTCGCCGGTGCCGGTGGGATCGAGGATCCGGGCGAGGGTGCGGCTCGACGCAGTCGAGGCCGTCGCCGGCGGCATCCAGGTGAAGCGGACCGTAACCATGGAGGTGGACGGTTCCGAAAAACCGGCCATGGTGGCTGAGACCCTCACCCGGTACTACTACTAAACCCGGTTGAGGCCGTTCTAGGCGCCGTAGAGGTCCATATCCGGGCCCTGGTGCATTAGGTTCGCGGTTAGGGGGAGAGGGAGCGGCCGCCACCGACTACGAGGACGTGGCCGGTGATGTAGGAGGAGAGGGGGGTGAGGAGGAACCAGACGGCGTTGGCGATTTCTGTGGGCGTGCCCATTCTCCCCAGGGGTATGGCCGAGACCATCTTCTCCCGGATCTCCTCCGGAATCGCCAGCGACATCTCGGTGGCGATCAGGCCTGGAGCCACGGCGTTGACCCTGACCTGCGGCGCCAGCTCCAGGGCCAGGGCCCGGGTCAGCCCCACGACGCCTCCTTTGGACATGGTGTAGTTGAACTGGCCGAAGTTGCCCAGATAGGCCCGGGAGGCGATGTTGACGATGGACCCCCCTTCGGTCATCAGCGGCGCCAGTTCTGTGGAGAGACGGAACGCCGCTCCGAGGTTGACGTCCAGGACCGCCGTGAAGTCTGTGTCGCTCATGTTGACCAGTCGGGCATCCCGGGTGATCCCGGCGTTGTTGACCAGCCCCAGCAGCGGCATCCCCGCCTGCTCTACCGTTGCCCGCACCGCCGTGACTCCATCATCGGTGGTCAGATCCACCTGCACCGGGACCAGTTCCTCCACAGCTGCCAGGTCGGGGGAGAGATCGACTCCGACCACCGTGAACGAAGGGTTGGCGGCGAGACGCTCGGCGATCGCCCTGCCGATACCGCGGGCCGCACCGGTGACGACGATGACACCGTTCACGGCAGCGCCTTTCCGAGATGGCCGGGACCGATTCGGATCACTTCGCCGGTGACTCCGTCGGACTCCAGGAGGCGGCGTGCCCATTCGTCGACCAGGCTCCTGTCGGTGCCCTCGTCGTAAGCGACCACGTTGGCCCTCCAGCCTTTCCGGGTGCCCTCCAGAGCAGCGGTACGGGCTGCGGAGAGGAGACCGCAGGCCAGCATGGCGTTACCGGCGCCCCGCCTGCCCAGTAGGTCGTCGTTGCAGACCACATAGACAAAAGACTCTCCTTGTCGGGCTGCCTCCCGGCTCAGGTTGAAGATGTGCTCCATCTCGGCGCGAACCGCGGCCCAGTCGCTGGGTACCTCCCGGGCCCAGAAGATGTTCACGGTTCCACCGCCTTTCCTTCGGCGATCATCCTGTCGATGGTCTCCGGATCCACCCCCAGCTCGCTCATCACCTCCCGGGTGTGCTCCCCGAGGCGGGGCGGTGGCGCTCCCGCTCGGGCGGGCTGGGCATCGACGCGGATCGGAGACCCGGTTGCCTTGACCCGCCCTGCTGTTGGATGGTCGTATTCGACCAGCATCTCGTGGTGGCACGCTTGGGGGTCGTCGAAAGCCTCCGCAATGTCGAGCACCCGGCCGACGGGCAGACCCGCTTCTCCCAGCACCGCGATCCAGTGGTCGGACTTTTCCTGTCTGAAGATGCGGCTCAGCTTACGGGCCAGGGTCTGACGATGGGCCATCCGGTCTTCGTTAGTCGGGTAGTCGGCTACCAGGTCCGGACGCTCCAGGCGGTCGGCCAGGATGGCGAAGTGGCGATCGGACACGATGGCCAGGGTGAAGGGCCCGTCGGCTCCTTCGAAGACCTGGTTGGGGGCCAGAAAAGGGCTGGCGGTGCTGGTACGTTCCGGCTGACTTCCGGTGGCGAAGGCCAAGGCGTTCCATCCCGACTGGACCGCCATCAGCCCGTCACGAAGGGACACGTCGACTCTCCGCCCACGCCGGGGACTCTCGGCGAGAGCTGCGGCTGCGGCTAAGGCAGCGTTGGTACCGGCGACGTAGTCCCCGATGGTGGTAGCGGTCTTCCGGGGACCGTCCTTGGGATCGCCGGTGATCGAGATCATCCCCGACTCGCCCTGGAACACAATGTCGATGCCCGGTCTCGTTGCGTAGGGGCCGGTGGCGCCGAAGGCGGACACCACGGCGTAGATCAGAGTGGGGTTCAGCTCCCGGCAGCGTTCTTCACCCAAGCCCAAACGCTCCATGGCCCCATGACGGAGATTGTGAATGAGGACGTCGGCCTTGCGCACCAGGTTGTCCAGCACCCGCTTGGAAACCCAATCCTTGGTGTCCAAGGCGATCGACTCCTTTCCCCGGTTGACCGCCATGAAGAAGGCCGACTCGCCTCGCTGATAGGGACCGAACCGACGGCCCAGATCGCCGCCTACAGGCTCCACTTTGATGACCCTTGCTCCGAGGTCGGCCAGGAGCATGCCGGCGTAGGGTGCGGCGATGAGGTTGCCGAACTCCACGACGGTGTCGCCTGCGAGGGGACCCTCAGACACGTTCGACGACCATGGAGATGCCCTGACCGACGCCGATGCACATGGTGGCCAGGCCGTAACGACCCCCTCGGCGTCGAAGTTCGTGGAGAAGAGTTACCAGGATCCGTGCCCCTGACGCCCCCAGGGGGTGGCCAAGGGCGATAGCACCTCCGTTGACGTTCACGATTTCGGGGTCCAACCCGAGGAGGCGAACCGACGCCACCGACTGGGAGGCGAAGGCCTCGTTGATCTCGACGAGGTCGAGGTCCCCGACCCCAAGTCCAGCCCGGGCCAGGGCTTTCTCGGTAGCCGGGACCGGACCGACACCCATGATGTCCGGATGAACGCCCGCTACCGCCGAGGAGACGATCCGGGCCATCGGGGTCAGGTCGTAGGTGGTCAGGGCTTCCTCGGTTGCCAGCAGGAGTGCCGCGGCACCGTCGTTCATTGGCGAAGAGTTACCGGCGGTCACCGTTCCCTCTTCCTTGAACACCGGGCGCAGGGCGGCCAGCTTCTCCATACTGGTGTCACGGCGGGGGCCCTCGTCGTGATCGATCACGGCTGTGCTGCGACGCTTGGGATCGGAGGGAGCCTCTATGGGCTCGATCTCATCGCGGAACCGGCCCGCCTCCATGGCGGCGAGGGCTAAGCGGTGACTACGGAGGGCGAAGGCGTCCTGGTCCTCTCGGGAGATGTCGTACTTCTCGGCGACCACTTCGGCAGTCATACCCAGGGTGATCGGTGGGTACATGGCCTGCATGCGAGGGTTGACGAACCTCCACCCGAGCACTGTGTCGGCGGTCTGGAGGGATCCGGTCTGGAAACCGCGCTCGGGCTTGAGGACTACGTGAGGGGCACGGCTCATCGACTCGGAACCTCCCGCAATCATTAGCTGCCCCCACCCGCCGGCGAGGGCATGAGCCGCCGAGGTCACCGCTTGGAGTCCCGAACCGCAGAGGCGGTTGATGGTCACGCCCGCGACTTCGATGGGGAGCCCGGCGAGCAGCCCGGCCATACGCGCCAGGTTGCGGTTGTCTTCCCCTGCTTGGTTGGCGGCTCCCCACTGGATGTCCTCGATCGCCTGGGGATCCGCACCCGGGTTTCGATCCAACAGTCGGGAGACCGCATGGGTGGCCAGGTCGTCGGGACGGACCAGGGCGAGCTGGCCTCCGAGCTTCCCCATGGGAGTCCGGCAGGCGTCGACGATGAAGATCTCGGACATCCCCCCAATCTTGGTCGATTCAGGCAAAAAATGGGGAGAAACCCCTATTTACCGGCGGAGGGATTCTGCCGATACTTGAAGGGACATGTCGTGGCGCAGCAGGAACCAAATAGATACGGCTGGCTTCCCATGGGCGTGGTTGCCGGCGGGGCTTCTGATCGTCTACGCGTTGGTGCGCATGATTATCTGAGGGCTAACTTGACGCCGTGCCAAAACCCGAGTCACTTCCTTTCACTCCCTCTGACGATGCCAACCGTCTCCTCGCCCGAGACGGTCTTGCGTTACTCATCGGGATGCTGCTCGACCAGCAGATCCCAATGGAGCGCGCCTTCCAGGGTCCACAGGTCCTGAAGGAGAGGTTGGGCGGCCAGCTCACCGCCGAGGAGGTCGCTCGGCGATCGCCAGAGGAGTTGGAGGAGATCTTTCGTGGTCCTCCTGCTATCCACCGTTTTCCAGCCTCCATGGCTCGCCGATGCCAGGATCTGTGTCAGGCGATCGTCGAGGAGTACGGCGGGAGGGCCGAGGCGATCTGGGAGACCGTCGTCGATGGCAGAGAGCTCCTTGCGCGTCTCCAGGCCCTGCCGGGGTTCGGCAAGGCCAAGGCAAGGATCTTCGTGGGGCTACTCGCCAAGCGCCTGGGAATTCAGCCCGACGGTTGGGAGGAGGTGGCCGCCGACTGGCCCAGCATCGCCGACGTCGCCCGATTCGATGACGTGGCGGTGCTCCGGGAGCGAAAGCGCCAGATGAAGGCGGCCCGGAAGTCTTGATCTCTTCTTAACTGTTGAAGCCCCGTTGCCGATAGGGACCCAGAGAGGGACACTCAGAAGCTGAAGGAACAGGATGCATCTTTCCGGCAATCTCACCGATTGGAGCATCAGCGACCTGCTCCAGATCATGCAGGTCACCAAGAAGACCGGCAGCCTTGACATCGAAGGCGATCGCCGCGGCCGTGTCCATTTCCGGGACGGGGCAGTCACTGGCGCCGAACTGTCTGGAACCAAGGGCAGCTACATCGGAACGGAGCGCGGCGCGGTGGCGGACATCATCTACGTCCTTTCCTCGATCACCAGCGGCACCTTCTCGGTGGGGCCGGCCGACGGGCCCGACGCCACCGGGTGGAGCGTCGAAGAGATCATGGGCGACGTCGAGGCGTTGAAGTCTCTCGAGGGCGAGGTCGTCGACGCCGGCCTCTTCGAGGCCTCAGGAGTGCGTCTGGTCAAAGAGATCCAGGAGCCCCTGACCCTCGAGCCTGAGGACTGGCAGGTGCTGGTTTCCTTGGTTCAACCCTTCACCTTCAGTCACCTGGAAACCCGGATGGGCCGGGGTGCCGCGGTCCGCGTCTTCCACACGCTCCACCGGCTCCAGGTTATCGAGGCGATGCTCGATGAAGACGACTCCGGCTGGCTGGAGCGTCTGGCGGAGGACATCGCTCCTGACTCAGACGACCGTCCCGCGTGGTTCGAACAACTCCCTGAAGAAACCGAGATCCAGGCCGAGACTGTCCTCGACGAGGCTCAGGCCTTGGCCGAAGGGGAGGCCGACAGCGAAGAGGCGAGGGAGGACGAGGACGAGACCGGAGAGTCCAAGCCACGGAAACGGGAGGCGGTCAAGGGTGTATCGGCGCCCCCGTCTACGACCCTCACCGGCGGCGTCTACGACGAGATCCGCCGTCTCCGTAGCAAGGTCGCCGAGAACTAGCCGGCGGGTATCGTCTCTCGGACATGTCCGAGTGGCGCCAATGGACCCCGCCCCACCCCCTCTTCATCGGTGTAGCCGGTGGATCGGGATCGGGTAAGACCACGATCGCCGAGGCGGTCGTCGAAGCTCTTGGCGGAGGAGTCTCCCTGGTACAGCACGACGCCTACTACCGGCACCGGCCCGAACTCTCCTTCGAAGAGAGGACGAAGGTCAACTACGACCATCCCGACTCCCTCGAAACCGAGTTGCTCGTCGAACACCTCGGGCTGCTTCGTTCGGGACAGACGATCAACTGCCCGGTGTACGACTTCGCCCAGCATCTGAGGTCAGAGGTCACCACAGTCGTCGAACCGGCACCGGTCATCGTTGTGGAGGGAATCCTCGTCCTGGCCGATGCAGCCCTCCGGGAACAGCTCGACCTGAAGATCTATGTGGACACCGACCCGGACATCAGGCTGGCGAGGAGGGTCCGACGCGACGTCGAAGAGCGAGGCAGGAGCATGGAATCCGTTCTGGCGCAGTATTTCGCCACGGTACGGCCCATGCACCTCGAGTTTGTGGAGCCGTCGAAGCGATATGCGGACTTGATAATCCCCGAGGGCTACAACTCTCGAGCGGTTACCACCGTGGTCGAGTTGGTACGTTCCCGGATGGGCTGAGGCCCTCGGGTCTGCCGCCCCTTACAATCACCCTGGTGAGCGATTATGTGACCGTTTCCATCATTGGGGTGGGGGCCATGGGAGAGGCCCTGGCCTCTGGGCTTCTTTCTGCGGGCTGGGACCCCACGGCGGTCACCCTGTGTGTGCGCCGACCCGACAGGGCGGTGCAGCTCGAGGAACAGACCGGCTGCACTGTCGTCCTCGATCCCCTGGAAGCCGTCAAGGAGCGACGGGTGACTGTGATCGCGGTGAAGCCGCGGGACGTTCCTTCGGTGCTGGAGTCCATATCCGGCCGTGTGCCTAGCGATCGCACTCTCATCTCCGTGGTCGCCGGGGTCACGACGGATACCTATGAGGAGGTCCTGGGCTCTGTGCCTGTGGTGCGGGCGATGCCCAATACCCCGGCTCTCGTACGTCAAAGCGTCACCGGGATCGCCGCCGGACGCCACGCCGGCCCCACGGACTTGGACATCGCACAGCAGGTCCTCGGGGCGGTGGGCTCGGTGCGGGTGATGGATGAAGCCCTCCTCGATGCGGTGACCGCTGTCTCCGGTACCGGTCCCGCCTACGTGTTCCTCCTCGCCGAGGCCCTCACCGAGGCCGCCATGAGAGAAGGTCTACCCCGGGATGTGGCCGAGACCTTTGTCCACGAGACGATTCGGGGCGCCGGGCATCTCCTCACCGACACCTCCAAAGGGCCGGTGCAGCTCCGCTACGAAGTGACCTCTCCCGGTGGTACCACCGCCGCTGCGATCCACGTCCTCGAGGAGAGAGGGTTCCGGGCGCTGGTGGAGGACGCGGTGAGAGCCGCCGCCCTGAGAGCCGCTGAGTTGGGGGGAGACCGGTGAGCCTCTTCTCCCGGATGACAGTGGCAGTCACCCAAGCCGGTCCCGTCGCCCGGGCGATAACCAATACCCGAGCCGGAAGGGCTCTAGCAAGCCGTTTCGTGGCCGGAGAGACCCTCAACGATGCTGCCGAGGTAGCCAAATCCCTCAACGGCCAAGGCCTGCTGGTCTCCCTCGATCACCTGGGTGAGGAGGTGGATGACGAGGCCACAGTGATACGGGCTACCGACGAGTACTTGGAGTGTCTCGACCGGATCGCCGCCGACGGGCTGGAGGCGAATATCTCCGTCAAACCGACTCAGCTCGGGCTTGCCATCGACGAAGACCTGGCACTGCGGTGCATCGACCGGCTCGCCGAGAAGGCCGCAGAGGTGCGGACGACGGTGACCATCGACATGGAGGACTCCCGTTATACGGACGCCACGGTGCGGCTCTACGAGAAAGCCCAGAGCGCCCACGGGAACCTCGGAATGGCCCTCCAGGCGTACTTGTATCGCACCCCCGAAGACCTGGAGAGACTGATGCCCCTGGGGGGCCACATCAGGCTTTGCAAGGGGGCCTACGTGGAGCCCGGTGATATTGCCTTTACTTCCAAGGCTGATGTGGACAGCGCCTTCGCCAGCCTTCTCGAGACCCTCATGGCCTCCCCTGACACCAAGCCGGCCATAGCCACCCATGACCCGAAGCTGGTGGACCTCGCTCGTGAGCTAGCCGCCGGCCGGGAGGGGCCGATGGAGTTTCAGATGCTCTACGGAGTACGGCCCGATCTTCAGCGACGGCTCGCGGACGAGGGGTACGAGATGCGGATATACGTCCCCTTCGGCTCCCAGTGGTACCCCTATTTGACCCGGCGCCTGGCCGAGCGGCCGGCCAACGCCTGGTTCTTCGCCAAAGCGCTGATACCGCGGTGAGGCGCGGTCAGGCGGCTCGCTTTTCGGGGAGGTCAACGGTGCCGGTTTCGGTGAGGCGGCGACCAAGGGCGATGAGGCCTCTGCCCACGGTCGTGCGCAGGGAGCGGGAAGCGGCCACGGTGTCGGCCACATCGAAGGCCTTGGCGGTGCCCCTGTCGAGGCGCGACCGTTGTAGGTACTTGGCGGAGTGGACGAGTTCATTGAGCATGGCGCTCCTCCCTGGCTGACCTTGGGATATAGGAGTCGAGTAGGGCAACGGCATCATCGAGGGGCGGATCTCTCAAGCTGTAGGTCGTTTGGCGAGCGCCCTTCTCCCTGGGGATGTGCACCCGGATTAGCCCCGCTCCCCGGAGGATGCTGATGTGGTGGTGGACGGTGGACTTCGCCAGTCCCAACACTGCGGCGAGGTCGTCCAGGGTGGCCCCTCCCTCGGCGAGTCGCCGCAGGATACGCAACTGCTTCTCGTCACTGAGGGCCTTGTAGATACGCACGAGCCAGGATGGCGGAGCCTCGGGATCGCTGGCGAGGAACTCGTCGGCGACGGCATATATCACCAGCAGTGTCTCCCGCTGCTGGTCGATCAACGAGAGCGGCCTTATCACCACCGACGGGATGAGGACGATCCGCGTTACGCCGAGGGGAATCTCGTATTCCAGACCACGGGTCACGTCTTCGATGACGGCCTTGGCATCGTCTCGGACGACCGTGGCGCGTCGTGCAGCGGCGGCGCGAGCGATGGCTCCGGCTAGCTCTGGTTCGAACTCCGAGAAGACCTGTTTGCGGAATCGTCGAAGCGTGGTGGCGATCCTGGTCACTAGCTCCTTCTCGAGGATCTCGATGATCGAGAGCATGTGGTCCGCCTTTGCCTCACCAACGGTTCCCTCGAATAGCTCCCTGACGGCCTCTTCGTCTCCGGCGGCCGCCCTTTCGATCTGGGCCACATTGCTCTGACCGCAGGAGTATCCGAGCAGCCAGCGGCGCATGCGGCGTGGTTCTATCTGCTCCAGCCAGTCGAAGACCTGCTCTGGTTCGTGGGGGTACGGGGCCGACGAGATCAACCCCATCACTGCAAGCCAGACTCCGCAGTGGTATGCCAGTTCGAGATTCTTAAATCAAGGGAGTTTTCGAGTTTTTTTCGAATGGAGGTCCAGTGGCAGGGCCCCGCCGCGACGCCCCCTACACTCGCCGGGTCATGGCATCGACAGAGGAGCGACAGGAGGTGCAATCAAGCAGCCGCCGCCCATCGGTCTCGCAGTTGATCGAGGGATTGGGCGTCCTGAGTGCGCTGGGAACGTTGACCCTTGGGATCCTGGGGAGCCTCCCGGCGAAACCAGAGTTCGAGGTCGGGCGTGAGGTCTTCGGCAATATTCCCGTCCCGTTAGAGGTCCTCCTCTACACGGGGGTCGCCGCGTTCCTATGGCTCTCCCTGCACCTGCTTGCCGTGCGGGCGCGCAGTTGGACCCAGGGGGCTCCAGAGCTGCGTTGGGGGGAGTGGTCGGAGCGGATACTCCGACTCCGCGAAGGGCTGGCGATGAAGACTTTGATGCGAGACCCTCGGGCAGGGATCATGCATTCGTTGATCTACTACGGCTTCGTGGTCCTGTTTCTAGGGACAGTGACCCTGGAGATCAACCAACTCCTCCCGGTGAAGTTCAAGTTCCTCTACGGAACGTTCTACCTCGCCTACTCAGCGATCCTCGACCTGGCGGCTGTGGCCTACCTGGGAGGACTCGCCCTCGCCTTCGTGGGCCGTTACCTGGCACCGGTGGGGCGGCTTCGATCCAAGACCAAGCCCGAGGACGCCCTCATCCTCGGAGTGTTGGTCCTCATTGGGGTCACCGGCTTGCTCACCGAGGCCGCCCGCATCGCCGTCGACGGAAGGCCGGATTTCGAGGTGTGGTCTTTTGTTGGATATCCGCTCTCGGCGCTCTTCGACCCGGCCGCTGCCTCCGCGTGGCATCGAGTTCTATGGGTGACCCACGCCGCCAGCTTCGCTGCCTTTCTGGTGATTCTCCCCATCACCAAGCTGCGGCACATGATCACCTCTCCCGTGGACCTCTTCCTCTCACCGCGGGACCGTCCCCGCGGGGCGATGCGGGAGATGCCCAACCTGATGGAGGTGGAGGACATCGACACCATCGGTGCCTCGGTGGCCGCCGACCTCACCTGGAAGCAGATCTTCGACACCGACGCCTGCACCGTATGCGGGCGCTGTACTTCGGTATGCCCGGCGAACCTCACCGGTAAGCCCCTCGACCCGAGGGAGATGGTGCTCAAGTCCGGGGAGGTGGCCGCCGCGACCGCCGGGATCTCGCCGCCGGTTTCCACCACCGCCTTGCTCGAAGGGGCCGGCACTCTCTTCGACAGGATTCGTCCCGACGAAGCCTTTGCCTGCACCACCTGCCGGGCCTGCGACGAGATCTGTCCCGTGGGTATCGAGATCGTCGACAGGATTCTGGACATGAGGCGCTACCTCACCCTCATGGAGTCGGAGTTTCCTACCGAACTGGGCCGGGCCTACGTCGCCATGGAGAACCAGGCGAACCCGTGGGGAATGGATCCCCAGGCCCGATCCGACTGGACCTCGGAGCTGGACTTCGAAGTTCCCGTGCTCGGCGAGAACGGAAAGAACACCGCCGATTACCTCTGGTTCGTCGGTTGTGCAGGGTCCTACGACGACCGCAACCGGGCCGTGTCTGTGGCCCTCGCCCGCCTCCTCCACCGCGCCGGCATCGACTTCGCCATCCTCGGCAAGAAAGAGGTGTGCACCGGGGATCCGGCCCGACGTTCGGGTAACGAGTTTGTCTTCCAGCAGCTCGCCCTCCAGAACATCGCTACTTTCGAGGGGCTGGGGGTGAAACGGGTCATTACCCAGTGCGCCCATTGCTTCAACACCATCCGAAACGAGTATCCGCAGTTTGGCGGGGAGTACGAGGTCGTTCATCACAGTCAACTCCTGGCCGAACTCCTCAATCAGGGTCGGATCGATGTTCCCCGCCGATCGGATGGCACGCCCAAAAAGATCGCCTACCACGACCCCTGCTATCTCGGTCGTTACAACGATGTCTACCTGGCGCCCCGCCAGGTGGTGGGAGCGTCGGGGAGTCAGGTGGTGGAGATGGAGCGCCACGGTACCCGCTCCTTCTGCTGCGGCGCCGGGGGGGCCCGCTTCTGGATGGAGGAGCGCACCGGGAAAAAGGTCCAGATCGAGCGGGCTGAAGAGGCCCTAGGCACCGATGCCGACGAGATCGCTGTTGCCTGCCCGTTCTGCTTCGTGATGCTCGACGACGGGGTGAAGGAGCTGGGTCGGGACGACGTCCCGGTGCGGGACATCGCCATGGTCCTCGCCGACGGCCTAGAGGACGAAGGGTCCGGTTGACCCGCCCGCTGGCGTCGAGCTTGGCGGCCCTTGCCATCACCATCACAGCCTGCACGAGTCCTGCGGTCCAGCCATCACCCACCCTGACCCCGTTCACGGTCACCGAACCGACCACGACAACGACCACCCTTCCCGCCGAAGTGGCGGTGAGCCGCTTCCGGGAGTGCCTCGTGAGCCGGGGTATCGACATCGTTGAGATTCCCTTCGACGCCTACGGGCGTCCCCGCTTCGATCTGGTACTGGCCCGAGTGGACTTCTCCGACCCCTCCAACGTGGAGGCTCTCGCCGAGTGCCGAGACCATGTGCAGGGCGGTCCGCTGAACCTCACCGATGTTCCCGAACTCCACAAGGAGGTGATGCGGCGCCTGCAAGGGTTCGTCACCTGTGTGCGGGAGCGCGGCATTGATGACTTTCCCGACCCCGTGGCTGGCTTCAACGGTTTCGGCTCTCCCTTCCCCACCGACCAGATTCCCTACGAGGACCCGGACCTTCCCGCGGCGGTGGAGGTGTGCCGCACCCAGCTGATCCGCTTGTCCCCCTGACCCCTGTCTGATCCCGTCGGACGGGGGTACGATCAAAAGGGCCATGGTTGCCCAGCCGACACCGGTGATCGTCCCGGACAGCGACGAAAAACTGGAGGAGGACCGCCCCTGGCAGGTGGTGGTGTGGAACGACCCGGTCAACACCATGTCCTATGTGGTGTACGTCTTCCGCAAGCTGTTCGGATACGACGAGCAGAAGGCGACGAAATTGATGCTTCAGGTGCACTACGAGGGCCGAGCCACCGTGGCCGACGGACCTCGGGAGAGGGCGGAGGCCGACTGTTTTCGGCTTCACAGCCACGGCCTCTGGGCCACGATCGAGCAGTGAGCCATTTCTCTGTGGCCGCCGACGGGATAAGGGTCTCCCTCAGTACCGAGGAGCGAGCCTTCCTCGCCGACGTCCTTCCTTTCCTTGCCACTGTGGGCATGCCCGACGACGACCCTGCGGCGGCGCGCCTCCAACCTCCGGTCTACCTCGACGATGAGGAGGCGAACGAGGAGTGGTGGCGGTTCATGGAGAGCGAGCTGGCTCAGTCGCGTCGCGAGGATCGGGAGCTGTTCCGGAGGGTGGTGGAGAGCGAAGAGGGGGCCGTCGTTGATCGGGAGGCCGCCGATGCCTTCTTGCGCGTTGTCAACGAGGCCAGGTTGGCACTGGCGGCCCGACTAGGCGTCGAGGTTGAGGGGGACCATGACCGGCTTCCCCCCGACAGCCGGCAGGTGCTCGACTACCTGGGCTGGGTCCTCGAAGAGCTGACGGAGGTGCTCTCACTCACACTATGAGGCTGACAGTGTGTAGGTTCCAGCTGGATGGGACTGAGTCGAGCCCAGATGTCGATGCCAGGGAGGGAAGTTCGCATGAACGAAGACCGGATCGCGGCACTCCAGGGCCCCAAGGGCTCTTTGATTTCGGTGTACGTCAACCGTCCCAGTCCCGGGGGATACGCGGCCCTGCTTTCCGACCTGCTCAAACCGATCAAGGAACGAGCCGAGACCCTGGACAGGGACGTTCGTCTAGCGGTGCGCGCCGACGCGGAGCGAATTCGGGATCTGGCCGAGAAGCTAGAGGTGGACTCTGCTCCGGCCCACGCCATCTTCGCTTCCGAACTCGATGAGATCTTCATCGTCGAGGCGCTTACGGCGCCTGTGATCGACTTCGCCACCATGGGTGTTCGCCCCTATCTAAGGCCCCTCAGGGCCGGCCCGCGTCCCTTGAGAGCGGCGATCATCGTCGCTGACCGGGGACTCGCCCGAACCTTTGTCAGCTCTCAGGGATTGGTCGAAGAGCTTGGCAAGCCGTTGCTGGCGGACCTGGGCAAATCCAACTTCGGAGGATTTTCGGGCTATGAGGAACACGGTGTTCGGGCCCACGCCGAGGAGGAGACCAACCGGATTTGGCGGGAGGCTGGCGCCAGGCTGCTCGCCAAGCAGAAGAAGAGCCGCTTCGACTACCTAGCCATCGGAAGTCACGAGGAGACCGTCGAAGAGATAGCTAGGACTCTGCACCCTTATCTGGCTCGCCTCCAGCGGGTCTCCTTCGTCGCCAATCCCCACACCCTGACGATGCCGGTCCTTCGAGCCGAGGTTGCCGAGTTGGACGCCGAAGTGAGGCGCGAACGGCAGGAGGCTTTAGCGGGCCGGGTCTGCGAAACGGCTTGGAGCGGGGGCAACGCGGTCCTGGGTCTGAGCGCGACCCTGGATGCCGTCAACGCACAAGCGGTAGATACTCTCACTGTCGCCGGCTGGTTCATGCGGCCAGGAACCCTATGTGAGAGCTGCGGGCATCTGGCCCGGCAAGGAGAGGTGTGTCCCGTTTGCGGAGCAGAGGTGTTCCCGGTCGACGACCTTGTGGGACCGGTGATGGACGCCGTGATCCAGGCCGGAGGTACGGTCCACCAACTCGACGTAGCTTCTCCCCTCGATCGCCACGGAGTTGGCGCCCTCACCCGCTTCCAGCTGGGTGACTGACCCGCACTAGATTCCCGTCATGTCCACCGCTGCCCTGGTCCTTGCCGCCGGAGGGTCGAAGCGTCTAGGCCGCCCGAAGCAGCTCGAACCCTGGGGGAATACCAACCTTCTTGGCCACGTCCTCTCCCGGGTTGACGAATTCCCGGTGGAGGAAACGTGGGTGGTCATCGGAGCGGAGGCGGAGCGCATCCTCGCCGAGACCGACTTTGGGGAGGCCAACGTCATAGAGAATCCCGAGTGGGAAGAGGGAATCGCTTCTTCTCTCCGGGTCGGCTTGGACGCTCTCACCCGCCTTTCCCGATGTGAGCAGGTGCTCATCGTGATCGGTGACCAGCCCGATCTCTCTCCTCAGGTCGTCAGTGAGCTTCTCGAGTCTCACCGGCGGTCTGGGAAGCCGGTGAGCATTCCCAAGTACAGGTACAGCTGGGGTAATCCGGTCGTCGTGGATCGCGCACTGTGGTCGCGCCTGATGTCGCTCGAGGGAGATGAGGGCGCCCGTCGGTTGTGGCAAGCTCACCCCGAATGGATCAACGAGGTGCACTTTTCCGATCCCCCGCCGAAGGACGTGGACACGGAGGCGGACGTGTCCGAACTCAGACCCCGTTCCCCGGCCTGAACGTGACAGCTCCCGTCTAGAGTCGGGTTCCTGTCAGGTGAGTTGAGCGGAGAAGGGGAAGATGGCTCGGATCGATCAGGTTCCGGGGATCGATCACAAGCAAGCGACGAAGCTTCGTAAGGCTGGAGTCCGAACCAGTAAGGCTCTCCTGGAGAGGGCAGCCACTCGTCGTGGTAGGACGGAGCTCTCCAGGGCGACCGGCATCAGTCCCAAGGACCTCCAGCTTTGGGTGCACCATGCCGATCTCCTGCGGGTCAGGGGCGTTGGGGCCGAGTACGCGGAGCTGTTGGTAGCTGCCGGGGTTGACACACTCCGAGATTTGCGGAGGAGAAATCCCACCGCCCTACTGGCCAAGCTGATTGGGCTCAATGGGGCGCATCGGCTGGTGAGTCGGCTCCCCACTGAGGCCATGGTTGAGAGTTGGATAGCCGCGGCGGGGGAGTTGGAACCCTCCACAGCTTGAGGAAAGGGGGGCCCGTCAGGGCCCCCCTTCCCGGTGTGAGGAGGAGGTGAGCTCAGGAAGCCTTATCGGCCTTGGAGGCCGTGGACTTCGCTGTGCTCGTCTTGGCAGCCGTGGACGACTTGGTCGTCTTGGCGGCCGAAGTCTTGGCTGTGGTCTTTGTGGCCGGCTTCTTGGCTGTGGTGGTCTTGGCCGCTGAAGCCTTGGCTGTAGTCTTTGCGGCCGGCTTCTTGGCCGTGGTGGTCTTGGCGGCCGGCTTCTTGGCCTCAGGCTCTGCCTTCACCTCGCCCTTCTCCTCCGCCTTCTCGGGGCGGAAGGACTGGCGCCAGGTCTCGAGCATCTCTTCGAGCTGGTCGCGCAGCTTACCGACCTGCTCCTTGGCCTGGTCGAAGTCCATCTTGGAGGAGAGCTCCTCCACGACCTTGCCCTCCTTGAGGCGGCCGAGGAGCTTCTCGCCCTCACTGGCCCAGGCTTCGAGGGCCGCTTCGAGGTCCTTGCTGTAGCTGGCCTTCTCTTCCTCCAGCTTCTCCTTGAGGGCCTGCACCTGGTCGCTTACCTTGCGGGCGGCGACCACGGGAACTCCCACTGCTGCGTAGAGAACATCCTTTGCCTGCATTTCCATTACTCCTGTTGCTCGTCGATCGCTGATCCGTTGGACCGAACCAGTGCCCGGTACATATCCAGAAGCACTCTCTTCTGCTCGCCGGTCAGGCGCTCATCCGCCTCGATAGCCTCGAAGACCGAGACCGGGGCCAGGTCTTCGTCGATGAGGCCCGCTCTCTTGTAGAGGCTGTTAGCCGAGATCTCGAGGGCCCGGGAAAGCCGGGTCAGGATCTCCGCTGAGGGCTTCTTGAGCCCCCGCTCGATCTGACTCAAGTAGGGGTTCGAGATCCCAGCCTTTTCGGCCAGCCGTCGTAGGGAGAGGTTGGTCCTCTGCCTCTGCTGGCGGATGAAGTCGCCGAGATCGGTGTGCTTGCTCTGGTTCATCAAGGGACAATATACAGCAAGCTGCTAGCTATGGCAAGCGCCGTGCTAGCTGCCCTCTTAGGCAAGCCCAGCGCCGACAGCGTCGCCGATGTACCAGGCAGCGATTCCCCCGAGACCGGAGACCACCATGTTCTCCAACCCTGCCACAAGCCAGTTCTTCTCCACGACCAGCGCCTTGACCACTCCGACCAGGAACAGGCCGGAGAGGGAGAAGATAGAGGCCAGGGTGAGGGCGAACCCCGTCGAGCTGGCGAAAGCGAAGGGAAGCACAGCCGGCAAGGATCCGAGGAGGAACAGGAGCCCGGAGGCTGCCATGGCTCGGTAGGCGGAGCGGCGTTCCGAGTCGACTACCCCGAACTCCAGAGACTTCATCGCGCTGAGGAGCGCCTGGTCGTTGTCCTCGAAGGCGGCCATCACCCCGGGCAGATCCTCTTCTTCCACGCCCATGTCGAGGAAGAAGCCGCGAAGCTGGTCCAGCTCCATGTAGCGGAACTTCTGGATGTGCTCCTGCTCCAGCTTCAATTCGGCGTCGAGCACCTCGTCTTGGGACTTTGTAGCCAGGTACTCCCCGGCGGCCATCGATATGGCACCGGCGAGGGCCCCCGCCACCCCGGTGAGAAGAACCTGGGCGGTATTGAGGCCGCCTCCCACCACACCGACTACGAGCAAAAAGATGGAAACGAGGCCGTCGTTCACCCCCAGGATGATGTCCCGCCAGTACTGGCGGGTATCTCCAAGGTGGGGTTTGTAACCGGGCGGATACCCTGAGGGCCGGCTTCGGAGGGCCATTCACATGATGATACCCGCCTGGTAGTTCACGTCTCCGGCCGAAGTTTCCACTCCTACTAGCGTTCTGGGAACGCTCTCTGAGGGCCCCGATGATCATCGTGATGCAGCCAGATGCAACCGAGGCGGAAGTCGCCCGGGTCGTTGCCGAACTCCGGCGTCTAGGGGCCGACGTCCAGGTGTCCAGCGACGGCCACCGGACCGTCATCAGTGGTACTACCGAGTCCCGACTTCAAGAAGAGGCCCCCTGGGACGCCCTTCCCGGAGTGGAGCGTATCGTTCCCGTGGTTCCCGGAGGTCGGCGGGTGGGACGTCAACATCATCCGGAGGACACCGTGGTGCGGGTGGGAGGCGTGGCGATCGGGGCCGGGGAGCTGACTCTCGTTGCCGGACCCTGTGCGGTGGAGGGCAGGGGCCAGCTTTTGGAAACAGCCCGCGCTGTCAAGGCCGCGGGAGCCAACATCCTCCGGGGAGACGCGTTCAAGCCGCGCACCTCTCCCTACGCCTTTCAGGGGTTGGGAAAGGCCGGTCTGGAGATCCTGGCTGAGGCCCGGGAGGCGACCGGCATGCCCGTGGTGGCCGAAGTCCTCGATTTCGACGCCGCCATTGGCCGGGGCCTGGAGTATCACGAGGAACACCCGGGGACGCTGATCGTAGTGCTGTCCGACCACGAGACGGGCGGCCTCGCAGTTGGCGC
>JBHHWH010000027.1:0-27613 GCA_046756405.1 Acidimicrobiia bacterium
TCCACCCTACGCAGAAGGAACGCAGGGTGCCGCCCCTAAGCCACTACCACGGTCTTGATGTTGAGGAACTCGCGCATCCCGATGTCGGCCAGCTCCCGGCCGTAGCCGCTCATCTTGATCCCACCGAAGGGGAGCCTCGGGTCCGAAGCCACGAAGGCGTTGACGAAACAAGACCCTGCCTGGAGGCGGTCCCGGGCCACCCTCTCCCCCAACTCCACATCGGAGGTGTAGATGGAGGCCCCTAGCCCGAACTGGGTGTTGTTGGCGATGCGGACCGCGTCGTCGAGGTCTTGGGCCGTGATCACTGCGGCCACCGGGCCGAAGGTCTCCTCGTGGTAGGCGGGCATCCCCGGCCCTACGTCGGCGAGGAGGGTCGGCGGATAGAAGGCGCCACCGCCGTCGGGGATCTCCCCTCCGATCACCAACCGGGCACCGGCGGCGATGCTGCGTTGTACCTGGTCGTGCAGCTCGTCGCGCAGGTCCACCCGGGCCATCGGACCGAGGGTGGTGTCGGGATCGTGGGGATCTCCCATCGCCGCCTGGGCCATGTTCTCAGCCAGCAGCCCGGTGAACTCTTCCACCACTGGTTCCTCGACGATGAACCGTTTGGCGGCGATGCAGGACTGGCCGCCGTTGATCAGCCGCGCCGTGGCACAGGTCGCCGCGGCGGCCTCCAGATCAGCGTCGGCCAGGACGACGGCCGGGTCGGATCCGCCCAGCTCCAGCACGGTCTTTTTGATCAGGCTTCCCGCCTTTGAAGCCACCGCCCGGCCCGCCGGGTCCGATCCGGTGAGGGTCGCCGCGGCGATCCCGGGATGTTCCAAGACCTCGTCGACCCGAGAAGACGGCAGCACCAGGGTGCGGAACAGACCGTCGGGAAAACCTGCTTCGACGATCGCCTCGTCGATGGCCAGGGCACATCCGGTGACGTTGGAGGCGTGCTTGAGCACACCGCCGTTACCGGCCATCAGCGCCGGAGCGGCGAACCGGTACACCTGCCAGAGGGGGAAGTTCCACGGCATCACCGCCAGCACCACACCAAGGGGCCGATAGGCGATGTAGGACTTGGTCCGTTCGGTGGCGATGTGTTCGTCGGCCAGGATCCGCTCCGCGTTCTCGGCGTAGTGGCGGCACACCCAGGCGCACTTCTCCGCCTCGGCGATCCCCTGGGCGATGGGCTTGCCCATCTCGTCGGCCATCAGACCGCCGAGGCCCGTAGCCCGCTGCTCGAGGATCTCCGCCAGCCTCAACATCGGCTGAGCCCGTTCGGGGATGGGGACCTCCTCCCATTCCTTCTGGAGGCGGGCGGCGGTCTCGATGTGAAGGGCCACCTCGTCGGGTGGGGTCTCCGGGTATTCGGCCAGGATGCGGCCGTCGGTGGGGCTGGTGGAAGTGATCATGGGCGGATTATCGCCGGTGAGATCAAAGAGTATCGCCGGTAGCCCAACACCCTTTGGTATGTATACAACTGATAGCTTGTATACATACCAAAGGGTGTTGTAGAATGGTCTCCATGGGAAAGTACGATCCCGCACCCACCGTCGCCGGCGGATTGGTCCGCCTGGCCAGGATCAAGGCGGGGTTGACCCAAACCGACCTGGCTCAGCGGGCCGGCGTCAGCCAGCAGGCGATCTCGGCTTACGAAACCGGACGCAAGGAACCGACGCTGCCCACCCTCCTGCGTCTGATAGGTGCCACCGGATACGAGCTGAGATTCCGTCTGGAGCCAGCCGACGACCACGATGCCTCGCTGGAAGCCTACCTAGAGACTCTCACACCTGACAGGCGCGCCGAGATCGAAAGGGAGCAGCGGCGCAGGGTGGAGGAGGCACGCCTGAAACGAGTTCGGGGTCGCTGATGCCGGTACAGACAGCGTGGAGATACCCGGCGGGTTCACCGGGGCCCACATCCAAGGGATACTCGTTTTGAACCTGGTCACAGATGCTGGACCCCTTGACGTGACGGTCGTACCGGCAGGTACCACGGGGTACGAGGACCTCGTCCGCCCGCGCAAATCCGTCGTTTCTCCCCAAGCCAGGTCCAGCCTCGACTAATTTGCTCTACGTCCACTCACCAAGGAGCACGATGACCCCGGCAAAGATCCCGCGAATCCTGGTCGCCCTCGCCGTGGCCGCCGGTCTCCTCGCTGCCGGGTCGGCAGGCAAGCCCGTAGACCGCCCCGACCCAGCTGCGGAGCATCAGCGCATCGTCGACTTCTGGACCTGGGAGAGGGTCGCTCAAGCGGTGCCCCGTGACTTCTATCTAGATCCCGGCAAGGGTTTCATTCCCTCCAAGGGCGGGCCACCTCCCGGTAAGGGGGGCGGGGGCGGAGGCGGTGGAGACACTGTCATCGGCGCCTCCTGGGAGAACGGCGGCACCGTGGCCGACACCACGGGCAAGGTCCTGTTCGCCTTCGGCGACAACTACTACGTCTGCTCGGCGAGTGTCGTGGTGGACTCGACTACCGACCAGTCGACGATCCTCACCGCCGCCCATTGCGTCTACGACGAAGCCAGCGGCACCTTCGCCCAGAACTGGACCTTCATTCCCAACTACGACGCCGCGCCGGCACCCTTGGACACCTCCGGGAGCTTCTGTGCCGACACTCTCTACGGGTGCTGGACAGCGCGGGCCATCGTCGTCTCCGACGGCTACACCACCGCTGGGGGCTTCAACAGCCAGGCCACGGTCCACGACTTCGCCTTCGTGCAGGTGGGTCCGGGAGGCCACTACCCCACCACCGAACTGGACGTCACGGTGGGCGGCCAGGGCATCCAGTTCACGACTGGTGTCCTCGGCGACCCCGCCTGGGCCTTCGGCTACCCGGCGGCGAAGAAGTACAAGGGGAAAGACCTCATCTACTGCAAGGGCCCGCTAGGGACCGACCCCTTCAACAGCGATCTCACCTACCGTCTCGACTGCAACATGACTGGAGGGTCTTCCGGTGGTCCCTGGTTCCAGAGCTTCGACGAGGCCACCGGCGCGGGCGTTCTGATGTCGTTGAACTCCTACGGGTACTCCTCGGTGAAGAACGCCATGCATGGCCCCAAGTTCAACGCTGAGACCGAGGCCCTCTACGACGCCATCGAAACCGCGGACGGGAATCTGATCGTCAACACCCACTGACCGGGAGGACCCTCACCCGCCGGGGAGCCGGACCACCACCCGGCCCCCCGGCCCGGGGAGGGCACGGATGTCACCGCCCAGGGCGGTGACATAGCCCCGGGCGATGGCCAGTCCTAGGCCGGCACCGGCGGAGGCCCGGTCCCGCGCCGGGTCACCGCGGCTGAAACGGTCGAAGGCCCGCTCGGCGAAATCGGAGGGAAACCCGGGACCCTCGTCGGCCACCACCATCTCCGCCCCTAATCCGTTGCTCACCTTCACCACCACTTCTCCCCCGTCGGGCGAGTGGCGGACGGCGTTGTCCAAGAGATTCCTCAGCACCCGGGCCAGGGCATCCCCACCGGGCGGGAGCCTTCACCCGGCTTGCCGCCTCCAGCCGCAGCGACACCCTTCGGGCTTCGGCTATGGGACGGAACACCTCCAGGGACTCATCGGCCACTTCGGTGACGTCGACCACCTCGGTGTCGAGGGCCACGTCACCCGACTCCAACCGGGCGAGGAGGAACAGGTCCTCCACCAGTCGCGACAGGACCTCCACGTCGCGGTCCATTGAACGTAGATACCGGACCGGGTCGTCGGCGACACCGTCTTCGAGAGCCTCCAGCACTGCCCGCAGCGAAGCGAGCGGGGTGCGCAAATCGTGACCCACGGCGGTGAAGAAGGCCCGGCGAGCCGACTCCGCCTCCTCAAGGACTGTGGCCATGGAGTCCACCGCTTCGGCCACCTCCCCTACCTCGTCGGCCCGTGTCACCTCGGTTCTCGCCTCCGGTCTCCCCGAGGCGATCGAAGCAGCGGTCTCCGCTATCCGGCCTAGATCCCCGGTCAGCGGTCTGCTCACCGTCACCGAGAACACCGTGGCCGCCACCACACCGAAGCCCATCAGCACGGCCAGGAGGGTCAGATCGTGCCGAGAGAGGAACATCTGACCGGCGGCGATCACCACCCCCAACGTCACGACGAGCAGCGCCACTACCGCCAGGGCCACCACCGTCGTCCGTAGCGAGCGGAGCCTCAGGGCCAGCCGCGGCAGAAGCCAGGCAGCGAGGGCCATGGAGGCCGCCATCAGCCCGAAGACGATCCCGGCGCCGAGCCGGTCGGCGGCTGTGGGCCGCATCGTCACTTCGAAGACGACCAGGCCCAGCAGAACCAGCCCCGCTGCGGTGAGGGCATATCTCACGGTTCGAACCTGTAGCCCACACCCCACACTGTGGTAAGCCAGCGGGGATCGTCCGGGTCGGCTTCGATTTTCTGCCGCACCCGGCGCACATGGACGGTAACCGTCGAGGGGTCCTGCCATTCTGGGGCCGACTCCCAGACCTGTTCCAGAAGCTGGACCCTGGAGAAAACCTGGCGGGGCGAAGCTGCCAGGAAAGCGAGCAGGTCGAACTCCCTGGGGGTCAGAGCCACCGGAACGTCTCCCACGGTGACCTCCCGGGTGCGGAGGTCGATCGCCAGCCCGTCGAAGCGGAGCGGGCCGTCCGATGGCGGGGAACCTGCGGCCCGCTTCAGGACTGCCCGGACCCTGGCGGCCAGCTCCCGCGGAGAGAACGGTTTGACCACGTAGTCGTCGGCGCCCAACTCCAGGCCCAGCACCCGGTCGGTCTCCTCACCTCTAGCGGTGAGGAGAATCACCGGCACTTCCGAATGGCGTCTCAGCTCCGACAGCACCGTCAGCCCGTCCACCTTCGGCAGCATGACGTCGAGGACGACCAGGTCAGGACGCCCGGATGAGAGACACCCAGAGCGGTCGGGCCGTCAGCCGCTTGTTC
The DNA here is from genome assembly GCA_046756405.1 of Acidimicrobiia bacterium. GTDB lineage: Bacteria > Actinomycetota > Acidimicrobiia > Spongiisociales > ZC4RG35 > JBHHWH01. The sequence goes on from JBHHWH010000027.1 coordinate 4,893, forward strand.
GACCATGAAGCCGTCGCGGCTCAAGTAGGCCGCGACCACCTCACGCACCATCGGCTCGTCGTCGATGACCAACACCGACTTGCCGGTGAACTCGCAAAGGGACATACCCCGACCGTAAGGAGGGTTCCGGCGGATCGGCCTTTTGTTAAGGAATCGTTCATCGGGGGTTACGGCCACGGCAACACCCTGCCCGGACACTGGTTAACCGGTCGTCAAGAAAGGAGATGACATGACCGCAACCAGAAAACTCGTCAACACAACGGCGCTGCTCGCCCTGGCCGGGATGCTGTTCACCCTGATCGGCCTCGCTCCCGCCCAGGGAGAGCCGGAACGTGAGTACAAGGTGACGATCACCAACCTCACCGGAGGCCAGCTTCAGACTCCCTTCGTGGTGGCAACCCACTCCGGCTCCACCTCCCTCTTCGAGGAGGGCTCGCCCGCCTCTACCGGCCTCCAAGCTCTGGCGGAGAACGGCGGAGTACCTGTGCTCGTGGCGGAACTCAACGCCGACCCAGAGGTGGGTGACGTGGTCGTAGCCGGCTCAGGGCCGATCGCCCCCGGGGCCAGCGCCTACGCCATCGTCACTTCCAGTCCCGGGGCAAGGAAGCTGTCTCTGGCGGGGATGCTGATCTGCACCAACGACGGATTCGCCGGTCTCGACTCGGTGCAGCTCAATGCCAACGGGAAGTCCCAGGTCTTCTACGGCTACGCCTACGACGCCGGAACCGAGATCAACACTGAGGCCTACGCCGACTTGGTGCCTCCCTGCGACGGGTTGGGCCAAACCGGTATGAGCAACCCGGCCCTCGCTGAGGGCGGCGTGGTGACCCTCCATGACGGCATCGAGGGTGGGGCCGACCTCGACCCGACGATCCACGGGTGGTCCGGTCCGGTGATCATGGTCACCATCGAACTCCAAGGCTGATACGTCCGGGCAATGGCGGAGGGCCGGCCTTGGTGGCTGGCCCTCCTCTTCGTCCGTCGGAGCGCCGGAGCCTGCTGCCCAGCGGGCTCCGGCGGCGACGTCAGGCCGACACCGTCACTCGTCTCCGGTGCTCCCAGTTTCCGAATTCGGTGCGCTGTCGGGCTGGTCAACCCGCAGGGGAATCCAAGTCTCCTCGCCGGGCTCGAGATCCCGGTAAGTGTGCTCGGCGGCGTGGTCTTCGCAGTAGAGGCCTTCGGGGGTGATGTAGGCCCCGGGCTGGTCGCACCGAACGCAGGTGCGGCGCCTTCGGGCTGTGGCCATCACCGCTCGCTCCGCTCCGCGTCGGTCAGCTTGGCCTGAATAATTGCGGTCCGGGGTGAGACCGCCTCCTCTTTGTACTGGAAAGAAACATGACCGCACTTGAGGCAGGTAGACCGCAGCAGGCCGGCGATCTGGCTCACCTCGGTCACTGCGTGATCACAGTTCTTCAGTCTTATCTTCATCTTCAGCACTGGTTTACCCCTCTAGGGCTCGGGAGACTTACGTCCTCTAGATCGTCAGGGCCGGGTGCGGGGCTTGGGTGTCATCCTGAAAGCAACCGGATTGACTAGTCCCGAAACGCGAAATTCACCGGTCCCGAAGCAGAACCCCGACGAGGTTGACAACCAGGGTGAGGGCCACGCTGACCAGAATCATCGAGGTGATCGGGATGTAGACCCTCGAATTCTCCCCCTCGATGCGGATGTCGCCGGGCAGGTTGCCGAACCAGGAGAAGAGGCTCGGGGCGAACCGAACCAGCGCGCCCACGACGAACAAGGCTGCTCCCAGCCACATCAACGCGGTGCCTATACGCATGGGCTAGAGGGTATTGGGGTTGAGAACAGAAAAACGGGGCGGCCGCTGAGCGGCCGCCCCGTTTCCGACTGAGAGGGGTACCAGTCTATTTGTTATGCCCGGGGGCCTCCCCGGACTTGCCCGGCGATGCGGGCTTTCCGCTGGACGCGGAAACCTTGTCTTTCTTTCCCCGCTGGCAGTCGGCGGAGAAGGTGAAGAAGCTGACGTCACCCATGAGTGGCTCACCGTCACCCTCGACTACGGCGGCGTCGCCATCACCCTCGGCGGCCGCGGCCTCAAGATCGGCCACGGTCACCTGCTGGTCACCCTTTCCCAGATCCGACTGGGCCAGGTAACGGTTGAGACAGCCCCGGCCTCCCTCACCGTCGTAGAGGGAGTTGAACAGTTTCATGAACTGGCCGTGGTTGATCTGACCGTTGGGTCCAGCGACTTCGGCGGCGCTGACACCGCACTCTTCGTCGATGTCCGTGGAGGTGACGGAGATGACCCCTCCTTCGGGGTCGGGGTCGCCGTAGGTCACCTCTACATCACCGTTCTCAAGTCCGCAGTCGGCACCTGCGGTGTCGAGACCCTCATCCAGGGCCCAGCCCCAGAGGAAGAAACCGTTGGTTTCGTCGTAGGCGAAGTTGAAGGTGGTGTCCTCCGGCTCCTCGCCGTCGTGAGAGTCGGCCAACGCCAACCCGCTGAAAGCCAGCAGTCCGATCACGGTGAGGACCACGATTCCTCTGCGTCTGAGCTGTTTCATCTCATCCCTTCTCTGTCAGGCCTTATCCCACGGGTCATAGAAGTAATCGCCGTCTCCCCCGCTGAGGATACGGGCCGAGCAGAATTTCTCGACTGGGAATCAGGCGGCCAGCCTTTAGTGTCGATAGTCAAGGACGTTCATGAACCCACCTCTCCCAACCGCCGGGCCACGCTGGGCGAAGCGACCCCATGGCTCCTGAGGAAGCCTTCCAGTCAGTCCTCACCGCCGCCAAGGCCGGTGCGGGCTGGGCCTGGGAGCGTATATACGGTGACCTCTACACCCCCGTTCTCGGCTACCTGAGGGCCCGGGGTGCCCCGGACGCCGAGGACGTGGCATCGGAGACCTTCCTCCAGGTAGCGCGCAATATCGCCAGCTTCGAAGGAACGGAGACGTCTTTCCGCTCGTGGGTGTTCGTCATTGCCCACCGTCGCCTCCTCGACGCCCGCCGGGCGGACGGACGAAGGGGTGAGACGGTCCCCCTGGAGCCGGAGCTGGACACTGCGGGCGGCGACACCGAGGAGGACGCTCTGGCGGATGTGATCGACCCGGACCTGGAGCGGGCTCTCAAGGGTCTCACCGACGACCAGCGCAATGTGATAGCCCTCCGAGTCGTGGCCGGCCTGTCGTTGCAGGAAACCGCCGACGTGATGGGAAAACGGGTGGGGGCTATCAAGGCGTTACAGCGGCGGGCACTGGATTCGCTACGAAAGAGTCTGGAGAGCGTATCCAAATGAGTGGACACGGCGATTACCAAAACGAGATGTTCAACGAGCGCCAGAACGACGAGGAGTTTGAGCGCCTGCTCTCCGGAGCCCTCACCGAGGACTCGGAGCTGGCCTCTTTCGTCGCGCGTCTCCGCAGGCTGAAGGACTCCGCCCCCTCCGACGAGCAGGTGCACTCCATGGCCGCTGAAGCGGCGGCGATCGTCCGGGAGACACTCCCCGCCCAATCCCCCGCCGTCCCCCGGAGACGACTGGTGCCCCGACTCGCCGGGGCCTTGGCTGCGCTGGTGCTGCTGGTGGGCATGACCGGTGTAGCCGTCGCCTCCGACGCCTCAGTTCCAGGAGACCCCCTGTACGGCATCGACCGTGCCCTGGAGGCAGTCGGCCTCGGGAACGGGGGTGCTGTCGAACGGCTCCAAGAGGCAAAGACCCTGGCCAACAGAGGTAAGTCGGCCGAGGCCCTGGAGCACGCCAGCTCGGCTCTAGCCGCCGCCGGCGACAAGAAGGCCGCGGAAGCTCTCAAGAAAGCGGCCAAGCGTGTCGTCGCCGAGGACAAGGGTGGCGGAAAGGCCGAGAAGGTCAAAGCGAAGGTCTCCGACATGCTCAACTACATAGCCAACTCCGACACAAAGGGGCGGGAGTTCGGCCAGCAGGTGGCCAAACTCGCCCGTCAGATCGGTGACGGCAACTCCAACGAAGAGATTCCCCCTGCCGACGACCCACCGCCTGCCGATCCGCCGGGGATCGAGCCTCCTCCGGTACCCACCGTTCCCCTGGGCCCGGGCGGTTAGGTCCGCCGCGGAGCCCTCAGGCCGTAGCCGGCTCCGGCTCCGGGTGGAGCGGGGAGCCTTCGATCGACACCTTCGGGATCCACTCCAGCCAGGCGGGGAAGTACCAGTTCCACTTGCCGAGCAATCGCATCGAGGCGGGAACCAGGATGCTCCTGACCACGGTGGCGTCCAGGAATACGGCCACGGCCAGCCCGAAACCCATCTGCTGGAAGCTGGCCAGGCGTCCCGCGGCGAACCCGCCGAACACCGCCACCATGATCACCGCCGCTCCGGTTATCAGCGCACCGGTGTGGCGCAGCCCGTAGGCCACCGACTCGGCGTTGTCGGCGGTGATGTCGAAACGCTCCTTGATGCGGGATAGCAGGAACACGTGGTAGTCCATGGACAGCCCGAACAGCACCGAGAAGAGGAACAGCGGCAGCCAGGCTTCGATCGTCTCCACCTGGCTGAAGCCAAGGCCGGACGCGAGGTCCTTCACCCAGCCGGGGCCTACGTTCGCCTGGAAGAAGACAACGATCAGCCCGTAGGCAGCGCCCACACTCAGCAGGTTCATGGCGATGGCCTTCCCGGGAATGACGACGGAGCGGAACGCCACCGTCAGCAACACAAAGGAAAGCCCCAGCACCACGGCGAAGATGAGCGGGGTGTAGTCGTCGATCTGGGCGAGGAAGTCGACGGTGATGGCCGTTTCCCCACCCACGTAGACGCCGTCCCGGCCGACGGCCGGCACCAGGTCGTCACGAAGGCGGCGAACGGCGTCCATCGACTCCACCGAAGACGGATCACCGAGGAGCTGCACCGAGAGCACTGCCAAACCATCCCTGGAGGCGGGGTCGACAGCGGAGGGACCAAACCCACCGTCGGCGGCGACGACCTCCTGGAGTGAGGAGGCGATCCCGACGGCATCACTGCCGGAGATGGCAATCTCCACCGGTGAGGTGAGACCTCCAGCGAACTCGGTCTCCAGGATCTGGAACGCTTGGGCCGACTCCATCTCCTCAGGGAGGGTGGAGACACCTGCCAGGCCCGTGTCCATGGCCGCGAAACCTGATCCGGCCACCACGAGGACTCCCGCCGCGGCCACCAGCGAGAGGACGGGCCGGCCCATGACAGCCCGAGTGATCCGGTTCCAGAAGCTCGATGTCTTTTCCAGCGCGGAACGCCGGCGTACCCGCAGCGAATCCACCCGGTCACCCATCAGCGACAGCACCGCGGGAAGGAGAGTCATCGAAGCTGCCACCGCGACGACGACCACCAGGATTGCGCCGATCCCCAGGGAGCGGAAGAGGGTGTTGGGGAGGATCAGCATGCCCACCAACGCCAGCACCACAGTCAGGCCGGAGAAGAACACCGCCCGGGTGGCGGTGGCCCCGGCCCGGCCGATGGCCTCGACCTTGTCGAGCCCGGCCCGACGCTCCTCACGGTAGCGGGAGACAATGAAGAGCGAATAGTCGATCCCCACCGCTAAGCCGATCATCGTGATCATGTTGGTGATGAAGAAGCTCAGCTCGAACGCTCGGCCGACGAGAGCGGCGAGGCCCATGGCCACGCCGATAGCGAGGACGCCGAGGATCACCGGGATGACACCGGAGACAATCGAGCCGAACACCAGGACGAGCACTACGAGGGCCACCCCGATGCCGATCGTCTCGCCGGTAGCCAGATCCTCTTCGGCGATCTGGTTGAAGTCGTTGTTCATCGACGCGGGACCGGCCACAAGGGCCGTGAAGCCTTCGGGCGCCGCTACGGTGGCCACCGCCTCACGGACCTGCCGTGCCCCCGCATCAAGATCACCGTCCGCATCGAGGGAAACCGGCAGGAGAGCGGTCCTGCCCGACTCCGAAACCGGCCCGTCTTCGGTGAGGTAGGAGCCGACGGTTGTGGCCACACCCGAGGCCAACACCGCCGACTGGATCCGGTTCACGTAATCGATGTACTGCGGATCGCCGACCGTCGCGGTGTCGGTGGTGACGATGATGAACTCGGTGTCGGTGGAATCCCCCCTCAGCTCTTCCACCAGTTCCTGGGCGTGTAACGACTCCGGCCGGTCAGTAAAGGTGATCTCTGTTGTGAGCGCGTCAGCTAGCCATGCCGACGACAGGGCGCCCGCGGCGATCAGCAGCACCACCCAAGTGATGACCGCTCTCCACGGCTTGATGGCGCTGGCTCTGGCGAGGGCCTCGGTTCCGAATCTCATCAGGCTTCTCCTCTTGATCTACGTACGCTGTATGCGTACACTGTAAACATACGGCGTATGTATACACCGTAAGCCGGAGGGTTGTCAAGACCGGCGTTGAGGTTTCCCATGACTTACGATGTAGGCATGACGACCACCCGGACTCCCCTCACCCGGGAGCGGATCATCGAAGCTGCGGTGGCCTACGCCGACGAACACGGCGTTGAGGAGCTGTCGATGCGCAAGCTGGGAGCGGCCCTGGGCGTTGAGGCGATGTCGCTCTACAACCACGTCGAAGGCAAGGACGACATCCACGACGGGATGATCGACTACGTGTTCGCTTCGATACCCTTGCCCGACCCCGATCTCAATTGGCGGGACGCAATCCGCCAGATCGGAACCGGAGCCCTGGAGCAGTTCAGCCGTCACCCCTGGGTGGTCCAGCTACTGATGCGGAGGGGCAACTTCGGGCCCTCCGCCCTCGCGTTCACGGACGCCACACTCGGGTTTCTGCGCAGGGCAGGCTTCAGCGACGACGACACCCAGCATGCGTGGCAGATGCTGGCCTCCCACACGATGGGGTACGCGGTGCAGCAGGCCACGGCGCCGGGGGCTATGGAGGAGGAGATGGCGGAGATCTCAGCCCGTGTAGCTCAGGTCATCGATCAGTTCCCCAACGTGGCAGCGCTGGCGCCGCTGCTCGCCGAGTGCAACTTCGCCACCGAGTACGTCTTCGGCCTGGAGATCATCCTCGACGGCTTGGAGACCCGCCTCGGCTCGTGAGGCTTCAGCGCCGGCGGCGCGGGCCTTGCCGGGTCGGCTGACGCGGCCGACGTCTCGGCGGAGGCGGCGCCGGTCGGACCCGCTCCGGTTCAACGCGTATCCGCCGGAGGGGCTTACCGATGTTGGCCATACCTCATCCCTTCCCGAACGTCGGCATCCAGGTGACGGACGCCGACCCCTGGATAGGCCTTCGCCACCTCAGCGGCGGTGCTTTGGGAGTCCGCCCAAAGGTCGGTGATCAGGGCATGGGAGGCCCGGTAGCCCCACTCGTGTTCCACCACGTCACCCCACATCTCCACCCTTCCGAAGATGGGCGCGTCGGATAGCTCGGCCAGGTCCTTCAGGGCGTAGATGCCACAACCGTGGTCCCAGCCCGGCGGGCTGTCGCAGCGGTCGCAGGTAGCCGCCATCATCCCCTTACTCCACTCGGCCCGGTATCCCTTGAGGGTCTTCCCGGTCCACACCCAGGCCCGCCAGCCGACCACCGGCTCCGGCGACCAGTAGGTCTCCTCGGGTTCGGGCGGAGTCGAGCCCCACGGAACCTGGACCGGCGGAACCGGATGGATCTGCCGTCGCGGCTGCTTGGCGGCGATCGCCCTCGAAGTGGCCACCCCGGCACGGGCTAGCCCGTAGGAGACGGAGCTGGCACCGAGGACCACGATCATGGCCCCGGTGTTGGTCGAGGTGGTGGGAAGCTCCACTCCATAGGTGCGCAGGGTCGGCTCGGTGAGGAAGTAGATGAGCCCTCCGGCCACCCCGAGACCGATCGCCAGGAATGTTTCGAAGTCTTCAACCTTGGTCGGGTAGCGGCGGCTGGCGAGCCACCGAAGAGGGGTGAGGAGAAAGACACCCACGACGGCGACCATCACCGACCCGACGGTGAAGGCCACCAGTAGATGCAGGGCCACTCCAGCCCAGAAGAGGATCGTGGAGGGTCCGCCGGTGAGCAGCACCACCGCAGCGGGCACCCCGAGGAAAGCCAGACCGTAGAAGACCCCCGGTATCCATCTCCATCGGTCGGGCCCGAGGCTGGGTCTTGTCGCCATCCGGCGAAGCACCGTCGGAAAAGAGGTCATCGCCTTCCTCCGTCAAACCCCAACTAAACCACAGATCGGAATTTGGTGGGACCGGTTTCCGCCCTAATCGAACGTTCCGTGCGGGTTCGCGGACCGTTTTGGCCTGAAGACCCGCACGGAAGAAAGCTAAGTTCACGGACCGTGAGCACCCGCTACCACTTCGTGACGGAGATCCAGCTCACCGCCTCACCCCAGGAAGTGTGGAAAGCGCTTGAGCAGTCTGAGAACTGGCCACAGTGGTGGCGGTGGTTACTTCAGGCCGAGGTTCTGGACGAGGGCGACGACGAGGGCGTAGGGCGGCGGGTACGCAACCGGGTCACCACGCCCCTCGGGTACCGGCTCACCTACGTCGGCACTGCCACATGCGTCGTCGAGCCGTCGCTGCTCGAGTTCCGGGCCACCGGCGACCTGGCAGGTACCGGTCAGCTCCAGATCGCCGAAACTGGGGACGACACCGAAATCACCTTCAACTGGATGGTCGAGACCACCCAATGGTGGATGAGCCTGCTGGTCCCCATCGCCCGACGGCTGTTCGCCTGGAACCACAACCGTCTGATGAACGACTTCGCCAGGGGCCTGGCCGCCACCACCAACAGCAAGCTGATCTCGGTCACCAACCACAGTCTCAGTCCGCCCGAAACCGGCCTCTGAGACCGTTCTGTGCGGGTTCGCGGACCGTTTTGGCCTGAAGACCCGCACGGAACTGTTGGCGCGACCGCGGAGGGCGCGGTCTGAGATCGGAGAGTGTCAGCCGAGGACGAAGCGGATGATCTCGGCGCGGACTGCCTCCGGGTCGCGCCGGACCTGCCGGGCGCTGAAGCGGCGGATCTCCCAGCCCATCTCCATCAGCTTGTTCTGGCGGATCAGGTCGTCGTGGAAAGCGTCCGGGTGACTGTGGGACTCGAAGCCGTCCACCTCGACGATCTTCATTCGGTCTGGCCAGGCGAAGTCTGGATAGGCATTCGAGCCGTCGAGCAGCCGGACCTGGTACTGCTTCTTCGGGGAAGGCACCGGCGCGTCCCGGATGATCTGGTCCATGTCCACTTCCGCGGGACTACCGGTGAGGTCGTCGACCACCTGAGCCAGGACCGTGCGGAGTTTGCGGGTGCCGGTCACGCCCCGTCCCCCCTGCTCCCTTATGACTCGAGCCAACTCGTCGCCGGTGGTCAGACCCATACGTAGAGCGCTGCTCACAGCCTTCTCCAGCGTCGGGTAGGGAAGGATACGGGCCAGGTCAAGCAGGGTACGTGCCGGTGTCGTGACTGGTATCCCGTCGATCTCGTCGGCGGGCAGCACCCGGCGGGTGCGGTGCACCAGGACCCCTTCCGGCATGGGCTCCTTGGAGAAGGGAACGGTGACTTCGACCATCCGTCCCCACACTCCGTCGAGACCCCACAGGATCGCCGCCGTACGGTGGGAGGCGACGGCGTGCGGCCCGGCTGCCAGCGTTGCCGCCCTCACCTCGGCGCGCCAGGATCGTTCGGTCACATTCAGGTCGTAAACACCGGGAGCAACCGGCCTCCAACGCCCCGATTTCAGGCGTCGCTTGATGACCGAATCCGAGCCGTCACCGTCCAGCACCACTGCCCGGTCGACGAGCCCATAGTTGGCCCGGGCGAACTCCCTCGCCTCTTCTTCTCTCCACATGCCCAACGAGCCTGCCACCCCCCAGTGACAGAATCTTTCTGTGCGGATCCGCGGACCGTTTTGGCCCACAGACCCGCACGGAACGTTATCCACAGACTTTCTGTGCGGATCCGCGGACCGTTTTGGCCCACAGACCCGCACGGAACGTTTAGATGGCGGGGATGACGCTCTGCCCGTAGGCCTCGAGGGTGCCTTCCATGTCGTCGTGCATCAGGTAGATGCCGAAGTGGTCCACCCCCATGTCCCGGAGGAGCGACAGCTTCTCGATGTGGTCGTCGACGGTCCCCAGGACGCAGAAACGGTCCACGATGTAGTCGGGGACGAAGTCGGTGGACGGGTTGTCGGGCTTGCCATGGTGGTCGTAGTCGTAGCCCTCCCGGCCCTTGATGTAGTCCAGCAGCGCCTGGGGCACCTTGGAGGTGTCCTCTCCGTACCGCTTCACCATGTCGGCCACGTGGTTGCCCACCATCCCCCCGAACCAGCGGAGCTGGTCCCGCTGATGGTCGATATCGTCGCCCACATACGCCGGGGCCACCACGCAAATGGTGATGTCGTCGGGGTCCCGGCCCGCCTCGGTCGCCGCCTCCCGCACCGCCCCCATAGTCCACTCCAGCACCTGGGGATCGGCGAGCTGGAGGATGAAACCGTCGGCGTGGCGGCCGATGGTCGCCAGGGCCTTCGGTCCATACCCGGCCACCCAGATGGGCAGGTCCCACCCCTCCCCCACCCAGGGCATCCGCACTGGCGTGCCTCGATAGTCGACCTCCTCCCCCGCCACCAGGCCCTTGATCACCCCCATCGCCTCGGCCAAGGTCGCCAGGGTCGTCGGCTTGCGCCCGATCACCCGCACCGCCGAGTCGCCCCGGCCGATGGCGCACACCGTCCGGGGACCGAACATCTCGTTGAGGGTGGCGAACAGCGACGCCAGCACCGTCCAGTCCCGAGTCCCCGGGTTGGTGACCATGGGACCGACCACCATCCGTTCGGTGGCGGCCAGCATCTGGGAGTAGATGACGAAGGGCTCCTCCCACAGCACATGGGAGTCGAAGGTCCACCCGTGGGTGAACCCCAGGTCCTCCGCCTTCTTGGCCAACTCCACCACCCGCCGGGCGGGCGGGTCCGTCTGGAGGACTACGCCGAAGTCCATCTCAGCCCTGGTACTGGCTCAGGCCGCGACGCAGGAACTCACCGTCGCCAGGCGAGCCGTGGTAGGCGTCGTCGGCGACGATCACCTTGCCCTTCGACAGCACCGTCTCCACCTGCCCCTGGACTTTCCACCCTTCGTAGGCGGAGTAGTCGACGTCCATGTGGTGGGTCTCGGCGGAGATGACATGCGGCGAGTCCGGGTTGAAGATCACGATGTCGGCGTCGGAGCCAACGGCGATCGTCCCCTTCTTCGGGTATAGGCCGAACATCTTCGCCGGCGCGGTGGCGGTGATCTCCACGAAACGGTTCAGCCCGATGCGGCCCTGGGCGACACCGCCGTCGTAGATCAGCTCCATCCGATTCTCCACTCCGGGCATGCCGTTGGGGATCTTGGAGAAGTCGCCCTGGCCGAGCTGCTTCTGGGTGCCGAAGGTGTGGTGGTCGCCCATGCAGAACGGACAGTGGTCGGTGGAGACGATCTGGAGGTCGTTGGTCCGCAGCCCCTGCCACAGCCGGTCCTGATGGCCGGCGGCGGTGTCCCGCAGTGGCGGTGAGCAGACGTACTTGGCCCCGTCGAAGCCGTTGCCCAGATTGTCCAAAGACAAGAACAGGTATTGGGGACAGGTCTCGGCGTAGACCGGCTTTCCTTCGTCCCGGGCCTGGATCACCTCGTCGAGAGCCTCCTTGGCCGACAGGTGGACGATATAGAGCTGGGCCCCGGTGAGCTCGGCGAGCTTGATCGCCCGGTGGGTGGCCTCCCCCTCGAGGATCGACTTGCGCACGATCCCGTGATAGATGGGGTCGGTCTCCCCCCGCTCCAGGGCTTGTTCCACCAGCACGTCGATGGCGATGCCGTTCTCGGCGTGCATGCAGATGGTGGCGCCCTTGTCGGCCGCCTTCTGCATAGCCCGGAGGATCTCCCCGTCATCGGAGTAGAAGACGCCTGGGTAGGCCATGAACATCTTGAAGGAGGTGACGCCCTCGTCGATGAGGGTCTCCATCTCTTTGAGTGTCTGGTCGTTGATGTCTCCGGTGATCATGTGGAAGCCGTAGTCGATGGCGCACTTGCCCTCGGCCTTGCCCATCCACGCCTCCCAACCTTCGAGCGCCGACTGACCCTTGGTCTGGACGGCGAAGTCGACGATCGTGGTGGTGCCTCCCCAGGCTGCCGCCCGGGTGCCGGTCTCGAAGGTGTCCGCGGCGAAGGTGCCGCCGAAGGGCAGCTCCATGTGGGTGTGGACGTCGATCCCGCCGGGGATCACCAGCTTGGATGAGGCGTCGATCACCTCGTCGGCGGCGACGTCCAACGTCCTCGGCTCCAAGAGTGCCGCCACCTTGCCGTCCTCGATGAGGACGTCGGCGTTCATCGTCTCGGTGGCGGTCACCACCGTCCCGTTTGTGATCAGTGTTCTGGCCATCACTTCCTCCTAGGGGTTGACCGGCCCGCGAAGGGGCCCGAGGGTTACAGACTTACGGGGCGACCAGGGGGCCGTAGGTGTCGGGCCTGCGGTCCCGGTAGAAGGCCCAAACCTTGCGCACCTCGTCGATCGCGTCCATGTCCAGCTCACGGACAATCACCTCTTCGTCGGTGTCCGACGCCGCTTCACCCACGATCTGGCCGCGGGGATCGACGAAGTAGGAGGAGCCGTAGAAGTCGTTGTCTCCGTAGGGCTCCTTCCCTACCCGGTTGATCGCGCCGATGAAGTACTCGTTGGCCACTGCCGATGCGGGCTGCTCGAGGTTCCACAGGTACATGGACAGCCCCCGGCTGGTAGCGGACGGGTTGAAGACGATCTTGGCCCCGGCGAGGCCCAAGGCCCGCCACCCTTCGGGGAAGTGCCGGTCGTAGCAGATGTAGACCCCGATCCGCCCCACGGCGGTGTCGAAGACCGGATAGCCGAGGTTTCCGGGGCGGAAGTAGAACTTCTCCCAGAACCCGGAGACGTGGGGGATGTGGTTCTTGCGGTACTTGCCCAGGTAGGACCCGTCGGCGTCGATAACTGCCGCGGTGTTGTAGAGGAAGCCGTCGTCCTCCTTTTCGTAGATGGGCACCACCAGCACCATCCCGGTCTCCTTAGCTAGTTCGATCATCCTCTGGATGGTCGGCCCGTCCGGGACCGCCTCGGCGGTGTCCTTGTGCTCGTCGTCCTGGACCTGGCAGAAGTAGGGAGCGTTGAACAGCTCCTGGAAGCAGAGCACCTGGGCACCCTGTTCGGCGGCGTCGTAGGCGAACTTGACGTTCTTGTCGATCATGGAGTCCTTGTCCCCGGTCCAGGCGGTTTGCACCAGGGCGGCCCTGACGATGTTGGCCATGTTCTTCGTCCTCCTCGTTGTCTGAGATAGCCCAAACATAATCCCGAAAAGCGAAGGGCGGGCCGACTAGGGCCCGCCCTTCGTCTCTCTCCCTAAGGGTGTCTCTCCCTATTCTCCTCCCGGTCTCAATTCGATCGCCCGTCTGGTGTAGGTGGCTCCCTTCACATCGAGGCCCTCAGCCTCCAGTTCGGCTACCACCGCCTCGGCGAGATCGGTGCGGTAGGCGTCGCCTCCGATGGTCACTCCCTGAAGCTCGGGAATCTGCGAGGTGGCCACCTCGACGGTCTGATCCCACAGCGGCTTGTTCATCACTCCAATGCCGTTGGCGTTGGGGAAGATCAGCCCGAGGATCTCGTTGAGCTGCCACGCCTGGTGGCTCTCACCGAGGGTCGAGCCGTTGTTGAGGACGATCTGGACGCACTCATCGAAGTTGTCCAGGCAGTACAGCCAGCCGCGGAAAGAAGCCTTGAGGAACCGTTTGGCGATGTCCTCGTTGCCCGCCGTCTCGATCCAGTCCCGGTTCACCCAGATGGCGTCTTGAAGCATGGCGGTGCCGATGTCGTTGAAGTCGATGACGTTGAGGTCCTCCGGCTGGTACAGCTCCCCGGTCTCCGGGTTGACCGCCTCCAGCACCTGGGCGTACTCGTTGTAGATCATCGCCTGGGCGGCGTCGAGGTCGCCGTTGAGCAGAGCCAGCATGTCGAAGGACTGGCCCACCAGCTCCACGTCGGGAACGTTGAACTTGGCGATGGCGGCCGTCAGCTCGTACTCGTTGCCGAACCCCCAGGTACCCACCTTCTTGCCTGCCCAGTCCTCGGGCTTGGTGATACCTGAATCCTTGAAGGAGACCTCCAGGGTTCCGGAGCGTTCGAACACCTGGGCGATGTTGACGATGTCGGCGCCTTCCTCCCTGGAGACGAGAGCCTTGGGCACCCAGGCGATACCGAACTCGGCGCCGCCTGTGGCCAGCACGGTCTGGGGGACGATCTCGACGGCACCTTCGAGGATGGTGACATTGAGGCACTCGTCCTCGTAGAAGCCCTTGTCCTTGGCGACGAAGTAGCCGGCGAACTGCGACTGGGCCACCCACTGAAGCTGAAGCCGGACGTCGTCCACCGTGGCGCAGCCGGCTTCTTCACCGCCGCCCTCTCCCGCGGGCTCTCCGCCCGTGCAGGCGGCCACCACCAGGGCCAGCACAGAAGAAAGGGCCAGCCATCTCCACTTACGTTTCATCTCTCCTCCTAGTCGATCCGATCCCCGGTAATCGTGGTCCGCAGCCGACTCTATTCGCGCCGCGACGACGATGCGCCCTCAACCGGCATCGGCGGCGCGGAAAGACACATGCCACGGCATGACCAGCCGTTCGACGATGAGGACCACTGCATAAAGGGCAATGCCCATGATCGACGCCACCAGAATCCCCGCCCAGGCGTCGGCGAAGACGAACAGGCTGGCCTTGGAGAGGATGTAGCGGCCGAGGACGTTGATTGGCCCGCCGAAGTACTCGGCGACGATGGCGGCGATGATCGAAAGGGTGGAGGCCACCTTCATCGCCGAGAAGAAGTAGGGAAGGGCATGGGGAACTCGCACCCTCCGCATGATCTCGGTGGGCGTAGCCGCGTAGGAGCGCATCAGCTCCAGCTCGTCTTCTTCGACTTCGATGAGACCCCGGGCGGTGTTGATCATCACCGGGAAGAACACGACGATCGCCACCACCACGATCTTCGGCACCGGGCTGGACAGGTCGAACATGCCGTTGGTGATCGGGGCCAGGGCGATGATGGGCACCGAGTTGGCAGCGATGGCAAAGGGCATTAGGCCTTCCCGCACCGGCGCCCAGCGGACGGTGGCCAGGGCGACGACCACTCCGAGGAGGGTGCCGCCCACCAGCCCTCCCAGGGCTTCGAGGAGGGTGTTGAACCCGGCCGACCAGATGATGTCGCTGGTGGCGATGAACCGTTCGATGATCAGGCTGGGAGCGGGAAGGATGAAGGTTTCGATGTCGAAGAGGAGGGTGGCGCCCTCCCAGAGGAGGACCACGCCGATGAAGGCGACCACCGCAGGGCCGAACTCCCGAATCCGGTGCCGCAGCGCCGACGGGGTGCGGGTTCCCACGGGAAGATCGCCCTCGAAGGCGGCGAGCACCTCGGTCTCGTGGCTTTCACCGATAGCCCGGTCCCGCTCCGCGGGATCGTGGGTCACGCCTGGGCCTCCTCCCGCCGCAGCGCCTCCCGCACTTCGGTGATCTTCTCGAAATACTCGGCCGACTCCCGGGTGTCGGTGTCCCGGGGGTGGGAGAGGCCCACCTCGATAATGTCGCCGATCCGGCCCGGCCGGGGTGACATCACCACCACCCTGGTGGAGAGGAACACCGCCTCGGGAATGGAGTGGGTCACGAAGACGACGGTGGTGTCGGTCTCGTCCCAGATTCGCAGCACCTCCTGCTGCATCAGCTCACGGGTCATTTCGTCGAGAGCGCCGAAGGGTTCGTCCATCAGCAGCAGCGACGGGCGGAACGAGAGCGCCCGGGCAATGGCTACCCGCTGCTGCATTCCCCCGGAGAGCTGCCAGGGATAGTGGTCGCCGAACTCGGAGAGCTGGACCAGTTCCAGCATCTGGGCGGCGGTGCCGGCCCCATCGTCGATCCCCATGATCTCGAGGGGCAGCTCGACGTTCTGGGTGACGGTGCGCCAGTCGAGAAGGGTGGCACTCTGGAAGACGATCCCGTAGTCCCGGTCGAGGCGGGCCTGTGAAGGGGGCTTGCCGTTGACCAGGAGGGTGCCTGAGGTGGGGGTGACCAGATCACCGATGAGGCGCAGCAGCGTGGACTTGCCGCACCCGGAGGGACCGATAAGCGAGATGAACTCGCCAGGGCGGATCTGGAGGTCAATGTCCCGCAGGGCCTCCACCCGGGCGTCCCCGGCCCCGAAGACCTTTCCCACCTTGCGGGCGTCGACTACGAGATCGGTCATGTGGCTCCTTCCGAAACGAGTTCGCTTCTGTCACGGCGCGTCTGGGCTACCACCCGGTGCTCCACGAAGGTCACTATTCCCACGAAGGCGATTCCCACCAGGGCGGTGACGATCACCGTGGCGTACAGCTTCGCCGACAGCACCGCATAGCGCTGGGAGAAGGTGAGCAGCGCCCGCCCCAGACCGTTCTGGAACCCGGCGGGCAGCTCACCGATGAGGGCGCCGACGATGGAGGCGGTGGCGCTGATCTTGAGGGCAGTGAAGATGTAAGGCAGGGCGGCGGGGAACTGGAGCTTCCACAGCACCTCCTTCGGCTTGGCGGCGTAGGAGCGCATCAGCTCCAGGGCCTGGGGGTCGGGCGAACGTAGACCCCGCAAGGTGTTGATCGCCACCGGGAAGAAGGTCAGGTAGGCGGAGACGATGGAGACCGACATCCACTGGGGGAAGGCGAGACGCCCACCCCAGACCACCACCATGGGGGCGATGGCGATGATCGGCACCGTCTGGCTGGCGACGACATAGGGCATGAAGGCCCGTTCGGCGAGGCGGGAGCGGACGAAGAGCACCCCCAGCCCGAAGCCGATGACCGCGCCGATCGCGAAGCCGAGGAAGGCTTCGCGGAGAGTCCAAAAGGAGCGGAAGGCAAGCTCGACGATGAGGATCCTCCCCACCCGGCTCACCGGGCGGAACAGCTCGATGACCATGTCCCAGGTGTGGGGCATGGTCACGTTGTCGGGCCGCACCGGAGTGGTCCAGCCGAGGACGCCCCAGATCAGCTTGTACAGCTCCCAGCCGGCCAGCAGCGACAGGGCGACCCCGGTCAGGGAGATGCGGTGCCGGAGACGGGGATCGAGACGCTCCCATCTGCTGACTGGGACTTCGGCTACGGCCACGGTCATGGGGGGCGAGATTAGAACTGTCGCCACGGGGTCGCGCCGGAGGGGCTTTCGGCTGGCGCCGCCGCTCGACGGAGGGACACCTCCCGGGCCGGAGGCTTTGAGCCCCTGGCCTCGGTCCCCGAGGACAAGCACGTCAGTGTGGGCCAGTCCGGGTCCAGCCCGGCCCTGACATCGAAGTGAGCGGCTGAGACCACTCCGGGCACCGCTACCGTGGCGCCCCACCATGACCACCGGCCCCAAGGCCCGCAGCGCCAAACCCACGGCGAGCTTCCTCGCCGTAGCGGGCGCCCGCCTGATCGAGAAGGGCTTCGAGTCCTACATGGCCGACTTCCGGGACGTGACCAGACGCGCCGTCCGCCGTTTCGCCGAGAGGGACTGGCATGCCGGTGTGGCCGACGCCACCGAACGACTGGACCTCTACGGAGGCCGGGTACAGGCCCTGGTGAAGAAGCTGCGGGCCCTGCACGGGGACCGGGCCCAGGATCGGCTGGTGTGGGCGGCCACCAAGGCCGTCTACTCGGGAAGGATCGCCCACCGCCACGACTGCGAGCTGGCAGAGACCTTCTACAACTCGATAACCCGCAAGATCTTCGCCACCGTCGGCGTGGACCAGGACATCGAGTTCGTCCACTCCGACTTCTCCACCGTTCCCCGCACCGACTACTGGCCGGTCTCCTCCCGGTTCGAGGCCCCGGGGGATCTTCCCGGCTTGATCGAGAACATCCTGGAAAAGATCAGCCCTCCCGCTCCGTTTCGGGATCGGACGAGGTCGGCGACGAAGGTGGCGGAGAGGCTGGAGCAGACCTTCGCCGGGCCTATCGGCCGGGCAGAGGTGCTCGACGCGGTCTTTTACCGGAGGAAAGGCGCCTACATCATCGGGCGAATCGACGTGGCCGGTGAGTGGCATCCGCTGGTCCTCGCCCTTTTGAACACCGAGAAGGGGATGGTGGTCGACGCGGTGCTCACCGACTCCAACGCGGTGAGCATCCTGTTCAGCTTCACCCGCTCCCACTTCCACGTCGACCTCGAGCCGGCCCACGAAGTGGTCGCCTTCCTCTCCTCGCTGATGCCCCACAAGCGGCTGGCCGAGCTGTACATCGGCATCGGGCACCACAAGCACGGCAAGACCCTCCTCTACCGGGATGTGATGGCCCACCTAGCCTCCTCGACGGAGACCTTCGACATCGCCCCCGGGATCCCGGGTCTGGTGATGATCACCTTCACCATGCCCGACTACGACTACGTGTTCAAGGTGATCCGCGACCACTTCCCGCCGGTGAAGTCGGTCACCCGGAGCAGGGTGAAGGAGCGCTACCGCCTGGTGTTCCGCCACGACCGGGCGGGACGGCTGGTAGAGGCCCAGGAGTTCGAGCATCTCAGCTTCGACCGGGACCGCTTCGCTCCACGCCTCCTCGACGAGCTCACCGACGAGGCAGGAAGGAGCGTGCACCTCGACGGCGATTCCGTGGTTATCAACCACTGCTACATCGAACGGCGGGTCACCCCTCTCAACCTGTATGTGGAGGAATGGGACTTCGACACCGCCCGCGGGGTGGTCATCGACTACGGGACAGCCATCGGCGAGATGGCCCGGACCGGGATCTTCCCCGGTGACCTGCTGTTGAAGAACTTCGGGGTCACCCGTCACGGCAGGGTGGTCTCCTATGACTACGACGAGCTGAGCCTGATCGAAGAGCTGAACTTCCGCAGGATCCCCCAGGCCCGGGAGGGAGACGACGAGATGTCCGACCAGCCCTGGTTCGGGGTCGGTCCCAACGACATCTTCCCCGAGGAGTTCCGCTCCTTCATCGGACTGGTAGGCGAACTCCGGGAGGCCTTCGAGACCGAGAACAAGGACCTGTTCGACGTGGATTGGTGGAAGTCGATGCAGGATCGTCTCGCCGCCAGGGAGATCATCGACATCCGCCCCTATTGGGACCGCTACCGCCTCTCCTGGCAGGAGCCGGCCTCGGTGTAGACGGAGTCCTCGTTCAGTCGGCGGCTCCCTGAATGATCGCCTCGGTCGCCTCTTTGATCCTGGTGTAAGTGTCGATCAGTCTGAGCCCCGGTTCGGCCTCGTGTCGCCGCTTCAGTTCCTCCTCAACCCACCGTCCAGTTTGCGACTCTCCTTGCGGGCAAGGCGTGCTTCGGGGTCCGACGGAGTGACCCCGAGACTGGCAAGGCGGTCGGCCCCTGCTCTGGCCTGGGTGAGGACCTCGTCGAGCTGAGAGACGGGAGTCGACGGAGAGTCGAGGTCGGCGAAGCTGCGCCGGTAGCAGTTGAGGAGTTTGACGACCGTGGACATTCGCGGGTCGACCTTGCCGTTCTCTATGAGCGAGATCTGAGCACGGGTGATCCCTGTGCGCGTCGACACGTCGGTGAGCGACATCTGCGCCTCCTGGCGCATCTGCCGGAGTCGAGCACCCGAGAAGTAGCTCATGGTGTTATGTTATAGCATAACAGTCTGGACGTCTAGCGGACTGACCGGGGCTCAGCGACGGGCCCCGGAGGGAGCGCCCTACACTCGCCACCACCGACCCCGACGCCGGTGAGGAGGGGGTGGCCATCGTCTTCGTTCCCGCCGACACCCCCGGTGTCACCCAGGGGCCCCCTTATCAGAAGGCGGGGATGAGCGGTGATGCCAACGGCGACGTCTGGTTCGAAGAGGCCAGGGTGCCCCTCGAGTTCCGGGCCCACGGGCCCGGCGAGGACGCCAAATGGGCCCGGGCGATGATCACCTCCGGCAACGTCGGAACCGCCGCCCAGTGCATCGGAGTGATGCGCAACCTCTACGAGATCGTCAAGGATTGGTGCGACACCCGGGTTATCGCCGAGAAGAAGCTGAAGGACCATTCGATCACCGCTGCGGTCCTCGCCAATGATCCCGGCGGTCAGTCGTCTTTGTTCGGCTCCTGGACGCGCTCCAGGACGTCGATCAGGGTCTTCGCTTCGGCGTTGGTGATCCGGTCGGCGAAGTGGCGGGCTATGCCGTCGAGGTGAACCTCGGCCGCGGCACGGAAGACCTCGATGCCAGCGTCGGTGATGACAATTCGGGTGGCCCTCCGGTCGGCCGGGTCGGGAAGCCGCCGTACCAGACCTCGGTCCTCCAGCCGGTCCACCAGGGTGGTAAGCCCCGACTTGGAGAGCACCACACGCTCGGCCAGGTCCGCCATCCGTATCCCCGCCGCCCCAGCCTCATAGGTGTGCAGCAGGGTGTCGTAGGACTTGAGGTCGAGGTCGCTCTGGGCTCGTAGCTCCTCATCGAGGCGGGGGGTGATGTGACCGTGGGCGGTCATCAACGCCCTCCAGGCACGCAGCTTGAGATTGGAGGGTCGGAGTCTCGACGATCTCGAGGGTTGACGCTTCTTGTTCATTTCTGTATAGTTCGTTAGCGAATGATCGTGTGTCGTACTATCTGGTGTCGAAGTATAGCGACCCATGGTCGAGAGTCCACAGCGAGGAGCGTGCCATGGGTCTGATAGCAGTCACGGGAGCATCGGGAAACGTGGGCAGCCGCATCATCGGTCGCCTCGCCGCCGCAGGGCACAGAGTGCGGGCCATAAGCCGCAACCCGGGGGCCCAGCCCGAGGGGGTGGAGGTAGCGCCCGCAGACCTCACCGACCTGGCCCAGGCCATCGATGTCCTCGACGGTGCCGACTCCGCCTACCTCAACCTCCCCTACTGGGGTGAGGATCCCCTGGGCATGGAGACCGCGGTGGGCACCAACCTGATCGACGCCGCTGCCAAGACCGGGGTTTCCAACGTGGTGATGCACACCGCTCTTCACGCCGACCGGGGGGATACCGGAGCGCGCATCTTGGACAACAAGACCGCCCTGGAAGAAGCCCTGGCCGGCTCCGGTGTCGGACACACCATCCTCCGTCCCGCCTGGTTCCTCCAGAACCTGTGGGGAGCGAGGGACTATCTCACCCAGGGTGTGGTCAGCCTCCCCTGGGCCGGGGACATGGTCTGGGCGGCCACCGACGTCGAGGACATCGTCACCGCGGCGGTGGCCTTCCTCACCACCGAGCCCGCCAACCGGGGTTTCGACCTCCACATTTCCGGCGGGATCTCCGGCGATGGGATCGCCGCGGCCGCCGGTCGGGTGCTGGGCCGGGAGGTCGCCTACATGGAAGCCCAGGTTTCCACCAGGGACTACGTCGAGGGCTTCCCCATCGGCGACGTTCACAAGGACATCTACGCCGAGCTGTTCGACTACTTCCGCTCCACCACCTACCTGGGTGAACCCGGTGCGGTGACCGAAGCAGTCGAAGGTCTCAGCTACCGGGGAGTCGAGGACTTTCTTCGCGACGAGCTGTTCGCCGGGGAGTAAGCAAGAAAGGTCCGCCGCGGAGGCGGACACTACGAGAGAAGGGATACGAGATGCCGACAGTACTGGCTGTCAACCACAACATCGCCGACTACGACACCTGGAAGGCCGTGTTCGACGAGTTCAACGAGACCGACCGCGGAGTGTTGGCCTCCCGGATCAACCGCAATGTCGAGGACCCGAACAACATCACCGTCGTGCACGTGTTCGAGAACGAAGAGACGGCCCGGGCCTTCGTCGACAACCCTGAGCTGGCTGCGGCGATGGGCCGCGCCGGGGTGACCAGTGCTCCGAGGATCGAGCTTTTCGAAGAGGTGTTCTCCAGCTGAGCGCCGGTGACCGACTCGAGACGGGAAGGGGCCCTACGGGGCCCCTTTCTCATGGGCCAGACCTGATGACCGCGTAGACGTGTTCGGCTTCGACACCCACCCTCTCGGCCCGGATCGGATAAGCCGGGTTCAGCCGCCTTCGGAGACCGCCCGCAGCTCATACTCCTCCGCCGGAACCTCCCGGACCGCCCCGTCGACATGCTCGAGGGCCTGCGGGTCCGGGTTGCCGCTCAGCTCCGAAAGCCTGGCGAGTTGCGGGGAGAGGCGGCTGGTCCACGATCCCACCGCCCGGTTGAAGGCATCCACGGTCTTGCCCAAGTGGGAGCCCACGTCGCCGAGGTAGCCAACGAAGGTGCCGATCCTCTTGTGCAGTTCCCGGGTCTGGGAGAGGATCTCGTCGGCCTGCTGAACCGACCGCTCCTCGGTGAGGATGGCTCCGACGCTCATGAGGATGGGGAACAGCGCCGCCGGTCCCGCCACCACCACCCGGGTGGCCAGCAGCTTCTCGATCACCTGAGGTGAGGCGGCGGCCGCCGCCTCGTAGACCGCCTGGGACGGCAGGTACATGACCACATACCCTCCGGAGGCGGCTTCGGCGTAGCCGCGGGCTGCCAGCTCCTTTCCGACCCGTTCCAGCTCCTTGGCCTCGGCGGCGAGGAGCCTGTCCCGCTCGCCGTCGTCGTCGCAGGCAAGGGCGTCGAGGTAGCGGGCGACGGGGAACTTGGCGTCGATGACGATGCGGCGGTCTCCGGGCAGGTGGACCACGGCATCGGCGGTGCCGGTTCCTACCTGGACCTGGGTCTCGAAGTCCCGGCCTTCGCTAAGCCCGCCCAGCTCGAGGATCCGCAGCAGCGAGATCTCACCCCAGTTGCCCCGGGCCCGGTCGTTGGTGAAGAGCTGGGTGATGCTCCCCACCTTGGAGTCGATGCCGCTCACCTGGGTCTCCAGGGTCGCCTTCTGCTCGGCCAGGGTCCGCTGCACGGCCGCCAGAGCCGCGGCCAGCTCGGACACC
>JBHHWH010000028.1:0-27341 GCA_046756405.1 Acidimicrobiia bacterium
AGTCCGCGATGTCGGTCCTGGTGGCCTCCCTCAAGTCCGCGATGTCGGCTCTGGTGGCCTCCCTCAAGTCCGCGATGTCGGTCCTGGTGGCCTCCCTCAAGTCCGCGATGTCGGTCCTGGTGGCGACTTCGCTGGGATCAAAGCTGGGGAGCTGGGTCATCAGGATCTCCGCGCGCTCGGGGCCGAGCACTTCGGCAAGACCAGTGTAGAGGTCAGCGCGGGCTGCTTCAGAGATCTCCACGCCATCAGCATGCCGCCCTCGAGGAGCGCCTTCAAGCCCCCTTGGCGCCGATCGTCACCGGGACCGCCCGGCGGCTCTCCTTGGCGTGGTAGCTGGATCGCACCAGAGGGCCTGATTCCACATGGGGGATCCCCATCCCTTCCCCGAACGCCTTGTACTCGGCAAACTCGTCGGGGTGGACGTAGCGGTGGATGGGCCGGTGTCCGGCCGTAGGCCTCAGATACTGACCGACGGTGATTATGTCGATGCCCACCGCCCTCATGTCGGCCAGGGTCCCCAGCACCTCCTCTCTGGTCTCGCCCATCCCCACGATCAACCCCGACTTGATCAGCCCTTCCGGATACATCTGTTTGGCCCGCCACAACAGTGAGAGCGACCGCCCGTAACTGGCCGAGGTGCGGATGTCCCGCTGGAGACGCAGCACCGTTTCGGTGTTGTGGTTCAGCACCTCGGGTCGGGCGTCCATCACCTTCTGGAGGGCGGCCCGGTCGCCTTTGAAGTCGGGGATCAGCACTTCGATCTCCGTCCCAGGGGAGCGGCGACGGGTCTCGAGGATGGTCCGGGCGAAGATCTCCGCTCCCCCGTCTTCGAGGTCATCACGGTTGACCGAGGTGATCACCGCATGGCTGAGACCCATCTTGGCGATGGCCTCGGCGGCACGGAAGGGCTCCAGCACGTCGTATTCGGTGGGCTTTCCGGTGGTGACGTTGCAGAACGAACAGGCCCGGGTGCACTTGTCGCCGAGGATCATCAGCGTGGCGGTGCCCGACCCCCAACACTCGTAGATGTTGGGGCAGTTGGCTTCCTCGCAGACGGTGTGCAGCTCCAAGCCCCGCATCAGCTTCTTCAGGGCCAGGTAGTCACCGTCGAGACGGGCGGTGACCTTCATCCAGGAAGGACGGGCCGGCTCTCCGGGGAGGCGGCCGTGGACCAGCACCGGCTCGGCCTTCTGCCTCTCCGGGGAGAAGGTGCCTTCGGCGAGGAGACGGTCCACTTCGAAGGCCGGCTCCTTCCCCTGGCCACGGACGAAGGCGGCCTTCTGGACCTCGGTGTCGCTGTAGCCGAAGACCTCCTCGAAGCGGGGGATCAGCGCCTCCGTCGCCTCTTCGAGGGTCACCCGCCGACCCACCAGGTTGGACAAGGTGGTGACGGGACGGTCGGTGATCCCGCAGGGGTTCATCATCTGGAAGAAGCCCAGGTCGGGGTCGAGGTTGAGGGCGAAACCGTGCATGGTCACCCGTCGCGACACCCGTACCCCGATAGCAGCCGCCTTCCCCTGGGCGGTCCACACGCCGGTGTAGCCGTCCTCCCGCCAGGCCTCCACCTCGAAATCGGCCAGGGTGCGGATCAGCGCCTCTTCGATGCGGCGCACATAAGGGACGATCTGTCTGGGGTCGTCGAGGCGGAGGATCGGATAGCCGACGAGCTGACCGGGACCGTGGAAGGTGATGTCCCCGCCTCGGTCGACGTGGTACACCTCGGCGCCGGCGGCTCGGGCGGCCGCCTCCCCAGCCACCAGATTGGCGCCGTCACCGTTGCGGCCGATGGTGAACACGGGGGGGTGCTCAACCAGCAGCAGGTAATCGTCGGAGGTGCGCCCCACCACCTTGCCTTCGTGGATGGCCCGCTGTAGATCCCAGGCCTCCTCGTAGGGAAGCCGTCCCAGCCAACGGATGCGGAGCGATGTCACGCCAGCTCCTGTTCCCAGTCCCAGGTCTCGATGTTCTCCTTGATCCGGCGCAGGAACAGCACCGCCACCGATCCGTCGAAGGCCCGATGGTCCCAGGAGAGACCCAGGTAGCCGATGTGGCGGATGGCGATGGTGTCCTGACCGTCGGGGGTGGTGATCACCGCCGGGCGCTTGGTGATGGTGTCGGTGGAGAGGATCGCCACGTTGGGGACGTTGATGATCGGCGCCGACATGTATGACCCGAAGGGCCCTGGGTTGGTGATGGAGAACGTCGATCCGGTGAGGTCGTCGATGGTGAGCTTCCCGGCACGGCCCCGCTGGGCCAGGTCGTGGATGGCCCGGGCGATGCCCACCATCCTCAGCCCATCTGCGGCGGGGATCCGCGCCACCACCAGTCCCTTCTGGTTGAGGTCGATGGCGATCCCCAGGTCCACCCGCTTGTGGAAGACGGCCACCTTGCGTTCCAGATCGAGGGAGCTGTTGACCACTGGGTAGGCCTTGAGGGCATCGATGGTGGCACGAGCGATGAACGGCAGGTAGGTGAGGGAGAAGCCCTCGTTCTCTTTGAACTCCGCCCTGTGGGCCTGGCGTACCCGCTCCACCCGCTCGAAGTCCACTTCCACCGAGGTCCAGACGTGGGCGGCGGTCTGTTTGGCCTTGATCATGTTCTCGGCGATGCGGATCCGCAGGCGGTCCAGTTCGACCTCTTCGACACCGGGAACGGCCGCGGCCGGGGCCGGAGGCGCCACCGCGGGTCCGGGTTCCGGCGCGGGTGCCGTCGGGGCGGGTTCCGGTGCGGGGGCGGTTGCTGGAGCAGGAGCTGCTTCCGGAGCAGCAGCAGGAGCGGGAGCTGGTTCTGGAGCGGCGGCTGGGGCGCCTGCCAGGTAGGCCTCCACGTCTCGACGGGTGATCCGTCCGCCCTGACCGGTGCCCTTGATCTGAGTTATGTCGATGTCGTGCTCCCTGACCAGGCGGCGCACCACCGGGGAGAGCACCAGCCGCTCCGACTCCTCAGCCCCGGCGGCCGGTTCGGCGAAGAAGGCCTCCACCTCTTCGTCGCTGGGTGCGGAGGCCTCAAAGCCGGTGTCGGCTCCGGCGGGGGTCTCCGACGCGGGGTGGACGTCGGCGGGCACGCTGTGCTCTTCCTCCTCAGCCGGGACCTCAGCCGGCGCCTCGGCCTCGGCGGGAGTCGGGGTGGGCTCGACTGTCTCGCCGGCTTCGCCGATGACCACCAGCGGACGTCCCACCTCCACCGTCTCCCCCTCGGGCACCAGGATCTCGAGGATGGTGCCCGCCACCGGCGAAGGGACCTCGGTGTCCACCTTGTCGGTGGAGATCTCCACCAGCACCTCGTCCTCGGCGATCGTCTCGCCGGCCTGCTTGGCCCACCGAAGGATCGTGCCTTCGGTGACCGTCTCTCCCAACTGCGGCATAGTTACCGTGGTGGCCACTCTTCGCTCCTCTCAGTGAAGGCTTGTTCCAGCGGCGGACATCAGTGTCTCACCGATCGCTTCCGAAAGCGTGGGGTGGGCGTGGATGAAGGCAGCCGCCTCCGAAGGTAGGGCCTCCCATCCCACCGAGTACATCAGCTCGTGGATCATCTCCCCCGCCTGGGGCCCGACGACGCTGGCACCGACGATGGGGCCGTCCTCTGCGGCGATCACCTTGACGTGACCCTGGTTGTGCCCCTGGATGATGGCCCGGCCGATGCCGTTGAAGGCATGTTTGGTGGTGACCACCTCCAGGCCCCGCTCCTTCGCCTGAGCTTCAGTGATCCCCACTTCGGCCACCTCCGGCTGGGTGTAGGTGACCCGGGGAACGGCGTCATAGTTGACCGGTGCGGCCTCCCCGGTGGCGATGTGGGTGACTGCGGCGATCGCCTCGGCGAAACCGACATGGGCGAGCTGGGGGGTACCGGCCACGATGTCGCCCACGGCGTAGAGGAAGGGCTGGGCGGTCTGCATCGTCTCCAGGTCCACTTCGACAAAGCCCCTGTCGACCCGAGCCGCGGTGGTCTCCAGTCCCACCCCCTCCGTGTTGGGGGCACGGCCCACCGCGACGAGGACCACGTCCACCTCAACCTTGTCATCTCCGAAGGGGATGGTCACCGCCGACTCCCCCACTTCGGCGGGCTCCACCTTGACCCCAATGTGGAACTTGACTCCCCGCCGTTGGAGCTGACGTTGCAGCGCCTTGGCGGTGTCGGCGTCGGCGCCGGGGATTATCTGGTCCATCATCTCGAAGACATGGACCTGGCTGTCCAGGTCGACGAGGAGGGAAGCGAACTCGCAGCCGATCACGCCGCCGCCGATGATGCCCACCCTCTCCGGGCGCTCCGGCCAGTCGAGGGCATGATCGGAGGTGACGAGGCGGTCACCGTCGATCTCGTAGCCGGGGATGGTGGACGGCTTGGAGCCGGTGGCGAGGATGATCGCCCGCCCTTCGAGGGTCTGGACACCTTCGGCGGTAGTGACCTCCACTCGGCCCGGGCCTGCCAACTTGCCGTAGCCCTCGATGACCTCGGCCTTGCGTTGTTTCAGCAGACCGCCCAGGCCGCGGACCAGGCCTTCGACGGTCTGCTTCTTTCGGGCCAGGGCCGCCTCCCAGTCGAGGGTGGGCTGGTCGGTGACCACCCCGAACTCGGCAGCGTGGCTGACAGTGCTGTAGACCTCGGCGATATGGAGCCACTGTTTGGCGGGGATGCAGCCCCGATGGAGGCAGGTACCTCCCGGACGTTCGTCGCTCACCAGGGCTACAGAGAGGTCGAAGTTGTGGGCATAGAGGGCGGCGGCATACCCGCCGGGTCCGCCGCCCACGATGACGATGTCGTACAAATCTGACCTTTCTCGCGTAGTGAGCTGAGCCTAGTGAGACTCCGGCTTTGGCCTACCCTGCCCTCGATGCAAACCCGCTGGCTTCTCATCACCTCGGCGGTGCTGGCCGTGGTCATCCTGGTCGCCGCCGCAGTCTGGCTGCTCCGCCTGTTCACATGAGCGAGCGCCTCAGCCTGGAGACCTCCGACGGGGAGACCCTGGAGGCCCGGATCGACTCGGCCGAAACCCCCCGCTGGTTCACAGTCTTCTGTCATCCCCACCCCCTCCACGGGGGGTCGATGAACGCGCCGTTGATGATCTCGGTGACCCGGCGGCTGGTGGAGCGAGGCCATGCGGTGCTGCGCTTCAACTTCCGGGGCGCCGGGTCTTCGACGGGAACCCACGACTTCGGCAACGGGGAACAGCTCGACGTGGCCGCGGCGATAGACGAGGCCTCATCGCGGGGCCTGCCGGTGGGTCTGGCCGGGTGGTCCTTCGGAGCTGCCACCGCTCTCCGCTGGCTGGCCGGCGCCGCAGCCGACCTTCCCTACGCCGGGATCGCTCCCCCGCCCGACTTCCTCCCCGAGGAGGCGGGAGCCGGGCCGAAGCGGATCATCTTGGGCACCCGGGACCAGCTCATCGACGCCGACGCCCTCCGTCACTACTGCGCCGACAAGGGCATCGACCTGGTTCTAACCCCCGGCGACCACTTCTTCCACGGGCGCGGCTCCAAGATCGGCGACCTGGTGGGTCAGGCCCTCGAGGTGTAGCCGCCGGTCGTCAGACCACCGGCTGGAAGCCCCGGTTGAGGGCCTCCTCGACGCTGTCGGGGGCGAAGGCCTGCAACAGGTTCCTCTCCAGCAGGTTCTCTTCGGCGACCCGACGTTCCAGCTCGGCGAACTGGTCGGGATCGTCGCAGTCGTAGACCACCATCCCGTCACGGACCCCGATGAAGCGGTAGTCCTCGAAGCGGGAGAGACGACTCACTCTTCGGACTCTCCGGGCTCGTCCACTTCGATACCCGTCGGCACCTCCGCCGAGCACATCGGGCAGGTCGCCATCGCGATCTGGCCCACCACAAACCGGAACCCGCACTCCGGGCACTGGATCCGGGTGACCGACGGCTGGGGTGGCGGCGGCGGCGGAGGGGGAGGCCCGCCCACACCTTCGACCGGCGCCCCCGGGGCCGCCGGATAGCCAGCGATGTTCGGCGCAGGCTGGCTGCCGTTCCGTACCACGTTTACCGAGCCGCATACCGGGCAGGCATACCTACCGGCCCCCGGCACTTCGAACTCGGTGCGACAAGCTCCGCAACGAACCCTCATTGTTCTTCTCCTGGATCTACTGGATCTCCCACCGCCCCGATGGCCAACAGGTAGTCGGCTTCGAGGCGGAGAACTTCGGCGATGTCTTCATGAGAGTAGGACACACCGTGCTTGGACTGAATCTGGTTGGCAATGAACTCCACCGACGCCTCATGTCCCCCGGCCACGGTCTCCACCGGGTTGCGACGGTCCTTCTGCGCGAGGCCCTGAAGATAGAAGACCTCCCATTCCAGGATGCGGCGCACATCGGCCTTGGTGAGTGGCGAGTCCTCCCTCAGACGCTCGTAGATGTGGGTTATGGCGTCCTCCACCACATAGGTCAGCGGTTCGTAGGAGGGGCGGCGCCTCGCCTCCTGCCAGACGATCAGAGCCACGATAACCAGGAAGATCCCCACCAGGAGACCCACAAAAGCGACGACGGCTGCCGGTGACACGGTCCAAACCTAGGACCCGCCAATCAAAAAGCCAACGGGCCTAGAAGGCCTCTGGGGGAAGGTCCATCAGCGACCCGTCCTCGTTCACGGCCCGGGCCCGGCGGGCGGCCACCTTGGGGGCCACCTCGGCGATGAGCCACCGAGCGGCCTCCACCTTGCCCCGGTAGAAGGGATCGTCGTCCACTTTCGGGTAGGCGATCTCAGCCTGGCGGAGCATCAGCCAGGCGATGACCACCTCGGCCAGGGACTCGAGGAGAGCGTTGGCGTGCAGACCC
This sequence comes from Acidimicrobiia bacterium, assembly GCA_046756405.1. Classification (GTDB taxonomy): domain Bacteria; phylum Actinomycetota; class Acidimicrobiia; order Spongiisociales; family ZC4RG35; genus JBHHWH01. The sequence continues at coordinate 6,779 of JBHHWH010000028.1, forward strand.
ACCTTGTAGATCTCCTCTTTGTCGCTCATCGACGCCATCAGGTACTCCACCATGGCTCCCAGGTGGCCCTGGAGGTCGTCGAGGGCCTGACCCAGCAGCTCCCGTTCGGTGGTGAAGACGTTGGTGTCGTCCCCGCCCTTGACGAACTCCTGGATCTCCGCGGCCAGGGCCGCCAGGGCGTTGCCCTGATCCCGGGCGATCTTGCGGAAGAAGAGGTCCAGGGCCTGGATGGCGGTGGTGCCCTCGTAGATGGTGTCGATCTTGGCGTCCCGGATGTACTGCTCCAGGGGGTAGTCCTGGATGTAGCCGTTACCGCCGAACACCTGAAGGGAGAGGGCGAGCTGTTCGTAGGCCTTCTCCGAGGAGTAGCCCTTGACCAGCGGCAGCAGCAGCTCGCTGCGACGGTGCCAGCTGTCGTCGTCGGGGTGCAGCTCCACCTGGTCCTGGACCCAGGCGGTGTACATCACCAGGGCCCGCAGACCCTCGGCGTAGGCCTTCTGGGACATCAGCATCCGGCGGACGTCGGGGTGGCGGATGATCGGCACCCGGGGAGCGGTCTTGTCCCTGGCCTCGGCGAGATCGGGTCCCTGGATGCGCTCTTGGGCGTACTCCAGGGCGTTGAGGTAGCCGGTGGAGAGGGTTCCCGCGGCTTTCGCTCCGATCATCATCCGGGCGTGCTCGATCACCTTGAACATCTGCCGGATACCGTCGTGCTTGTTCCCCACCAGGAAGCCGACGGCCGGGGCGTCCATGCCGAAGGTCAGCTCGCAGGTGGTGGAGCCCTTCAGCCCCATCTTCTTCTCGATGTGGGTGACGTAGACGCCGTTGCGCTCGCCGAGGGATCCGTCCTCGTTGAGCAGGTACTTGGGAACCACGAACATGGACAGGCCCTTGGTGCCGGGCCCAGCACCTTCAGGACGGGCGAGCACCAGGTGGATGATGTTCTCGGCGGCGTCGTGTTCGGCGCTGGAGATGAAACGCTTGACGCCTTCGATGTGCCAGGTGCCGTCGCCCTGGTCGATGGCCTTGGTAGTGGCAGCGCCGACGTCGGAGCCGGCGTCGGCCTCGGTGAGGACCATGGTCCCACCCCAGCCACGCTCCACCCACAGCTTGGCGAACTCCTTCTGTTCCGGGGTTCCCTCCTCGTAGAGGACCTGGGCGAAGAGGGGGCCTCCGGCGTAGAAGGCGGCCACGGTATTGGCAGCGAGGATCATCTCCTCCTTGGCCCAGAAGACCGACGGAGGCACCGGCATGCCGCCCAGATCCGGGTGGAGGCCGAGCCGGCTCCAACCACCCTCCTTGAAGGCCCGGGCGGAGGCTTTCACCGACTCGGGAAGTTTCACCTCACCGTCCACCAGCTCTACGGGTATCCGGTCCTGGTCGAAGTAGGAGGCGGCGAAGTCCTCCCGGGCCAGCCGCTCGATCTCGGTGAGGATGTCCTTGATGATGTTCTCGTCGAGGTCCGGCCACTGGGGAGCGTCGAGATAGTCCTGAATCCTGTTGACTTCGAAGAGGTTGAAGTAGATGTCCCGGAGGTTGGATTTGTAGTGGCTCACGGTCTGACCCTCTCTCTTATTTGAGTGTTCACTCTAATTTGAATCAACGCTCAACGCCAGGGTCCTAATCCCCTAATCTGGGCTTATGCGTTACAAGGCCGGCATCGAGACCCGCGACCGCATCCTGGATGCGGTGCGGAGCCTCATCGCCGAGCGGGGACTGGAGGGAACGACGATCAAGGCCATCTGCCATCGGGCGTCGGTGCTGCCGGGCAGCTTCTACAACCTGTTCGACTCCAAGGAGCAGGCGATCCTGTCGGTGGTGCGTCAGGCCATCGACGCCGTCGACCCCGACCCCGACCATCGCGGCACCGACACCCTGGCCGAGTTGGTGGAGGCGTATGTGCGCTTCATCACCACCCAGGCCGACCTGGCCCGGGTCTACATCGCCATCGCTGTTTCCGGTAGCCAGAACAACCCCGAGCTGCGGGGCCGGATGATGCGCCATCACGAGAACCGGGTGGCCCGCTTCGCCGCGGCCCTGAGCCGGGAGAACCCTCACCTCGACCCGGCCGAAGCCGAACGGCGCGCCGAAAGCCTGGTGGTCTCCCTCAACGGGCTGGCCCTCCACCGCTCCTTAGACCCCGACTTCGACGTGGCCGACCACGCCCGACGGCTGATGCAAACAGTGAGGGTTCCCGCCTGATGGAGTTCGGCGTCCAGACCCGCGGCAACTGGAACCATGTGCTGGCGGTGGCCCGGTGGGCCGAGGAGCGAGGCCTGTCTGCCATCGCCTTGCCCGACCACTACCTGCAGCGGGGCGACGACCTCTCCAAGCCCGCCTGGGACCATCTAGTTCACCTGGCGGCCCTGGCCACCCAGACCGGCCTGGAGCTGGTCTCCCTGGTATCCCCGGTCACCTTCCGCCATCCGGCGGTCTACTACAAGATGGGAGCCACCATCGACGAGATCTCCGAGGGTCGGTTCACCCTAGGACTGGGTGCCGGCTGGTTGGAAGAGGAGTTTGAGGCCTACGGCCTGCCCTTCCCCGAACTGAAGGTGCGCATGGACATGGTGGAGGAGGCGATGGCCTACCTGCGGGCCGCCATCACCCCCGGCGCCCACGGATACGAGGGCACCCACTATCGCCTCGCCTCCTTCGACCCTCACCCCCGGCCCGCCAACCTGCGGCTGATGATGGGGGGAGCGGGCAAGCCCAGAAGTCGCCGCATCGCCGCCCGCTATGCCGACGAATACAACCTCTACGCCTGCCCGCCGGAGAGGTTCCGGACCGTCCGGGAGAATCTGCGGACCGAACTGGAGGCGGTGGCCCGGCGCCCCGACGAGATCTTCTGGACTTCGGCCGGGCCGGCGCTGGCGGCGAAGAAGGAGACCGACTACCGGCGGCTGCTGGAGGCCTTCGCCGAGTTCACCAGCCAGACGACAGCCCGAATCGAGGAGGTCTTCGAGGAGCGGGGCTACCCCCACGGCTCGGGAGGAAAGCCCGCGGAGATGATCGCCGCCCTGGAGGAGGCAGGCTGTCAGCGTTACTTCCCCCAGATCTTCGGCTCCGACCTGGCCGACTACGACCTCATCCTCGACGCCTACCAGGGCCGTTAGGGTCGGCTCCGACACTTCCTGGAGGTCGATTGAAATTCTCGCTGATGACCGAGCCCCACCTAGGGGGCACCTACGACCAGCAGCTCGCCTTCGCCCGGTGGGCCGAGGCCGAGGGGCTGGCCTCCTTCGCCCGCTGCGACCATTACCTGTCGGGCGGAGATCCGGCTCCCGAGGCCACCGACGCCTTCGCCGTCCTCGCCGGCCTAGCCCGGGACACAGAAACCGTTCGCCTCTGCGTCCTCGTCTCCCCGATCACCTTCCGTCATCCGGCGGTCATCGCCAAGAACGCCGCCACCATCGACCAGATGTCAGAAGGCCGCCTCGACCTGGGGGTGGGAACCGGGTGGATGGAGCTGGAACACGACAAGCTGGGCATCCCCTTCCCCGACTCGCGGGAGCGGTGGGAGCGCTTCGAGGAGGCCCTCGACTACCTCGACGCTGCCTTCTCCCCCGGCCACGGCCGCTACCAGGGCCGCTACTACTCCCTCGACGCCGACGTCAGGCCCAAGCCCACCGGGCTGCGTCTGGTGATCGGGGGTAGCGGGCTGAAACGGACGCCGCGGCTGGCCGGAACCCGCGCCGACGAGTACAACATGTTCGTCTGCCAGCCCGACGTGGCGAAGGCGAAGATCGGAGTTATGAGGGAGGCCGCCGGCGACCGGGAGGTGGAGGCCACGGTGATGGGCCCGGCTCTGGTGGGCCGGGACGAAGCCTCCTACCAGCAGCGGCTGGCCAAGGCCGCGGCGAGGCGGGATATGGAGCCCGGAGCGTTGGAGGCCCGCTACCGGGAGCTGGGGATCCCGGTGGGCACCCCGTCGCAGGCCGCGGAGACGATCGCTGCCCTGGAAGAGGCCGGGGTGGAGCGTTACTACGTCCAGTGGCTGGACCTGGCCGATTTCGAGGGGATGACCGAGACCGTAGATGTCCTCCGCGGAAGCTGACCTGCCTCGGGCGACCCGCCGCTTCCTCGCCGCCGCGCCTGAGCCGGTGGCGGGAATCCGGTTCTTCCCAGAGGGAACCAAAACCGCGGTCGACGCCGCGGCGGCGGTGGGATGTGAAGTGTCGGCGATCGTGAAGTCCCTGGTCTTCGTGGTTTCCAGCGGCGAGGCGGAGGAGCCGGTGGTGGCCCTGGTCCCCGGGGACCTTCGTCTCGACCCGGCCAAGCTGGCCCGGGCAGCCGGGGCGGAGAAGGCCCGGCGGGCCGGTCTCGACGAGGCCCGGGAGGCCACCGGGTTCGCCGCTGGAGGCACTCCCCCCTTCGGCCACGCTCGACGCCTACGCGTCTTCGCCGACCCGGCGCTGCGCCGCCACGAGGTGGTCTGGGCGGCGGCAGGCACCCCGAACACGGTCTTCCCGATCCGGATCGAGGACCTGGACCGGTGGGCGTCGCCCCTGTGGACGGACGTCACCTGACCCGCGGCATTTTCCCTACATGCATAGTGGAAATAGCATGGGGTGGTGATTTCCAAAGCCCCCCTCCTCCAGATCGAAAACCTCCACGCCTCCGCTGGCGATGTCGAGATCCTCAGAGGCGTCGACCTGGTCGTCGACTACGGCCAGATCCACGCCCTGATGGGGCCCAACGGCTCGGGTAAATCCACCCTGGCTTCGGTGCTGATGGGCCATCCCGGCTACGAGGTGACCGAAGGCCGCATCCTCTACAAGGGCGAGGACATCACCGACGCGCCGCCCACCGACCGGGGCGCGGCGGGGATGTTCCTGGCCTTCCAGCACCCCGAGGCAATTCCCGGGGTGTCGGTGATCCAGTTCCTCCGCCAGGCCCTCTCCAACCGCACCGGCACCGACCTGACTGTCCTCGAGCTGCGGCTCAAGGTGATGGACGCCATGAAGGAGTTGGGTATGGACTCCTCCTTCGCCGACCGCTACCTCAACGAGGGGTTCTCCGGAGGGGAGCGGAAGCGCAACGAGGTCTTGCAGATGGCGATCCTCCAGCCTGAGCTGGCGATCATGGACGAGACCGACTCCGGGCTGGACATCGACGCTCTGCGCACCGTGGCCCAAGGGGTTAACAAGCTCACCGGCCCGGAGCGGGGCTTTCTCATCATCACCCACTATCAGCGGCTCCTCGACTATGTCACCCCCGACCAGGTCCATATCTTCATGGGCGGGAAGATCATCGAGACCGGCGGCGCGGAGCTGGCAGAACGTCTCGAAGAGGAGGGATACGATTCTTTCCGTAAGGTGACGACCTGAAGGTGCCCACCCTGTGACCGACCTCTCCTACCTGAAGGCCGACTTCCCGGTCCTCAACTCCGGTGTCCACTTCCTCGACTCGGCGGCGTCGTCGCAGAAGCCGGTCCAGGTGCTGGAGGCGATGGACCGGTTCGCCCGCACCTCCTACGCCAACGTCCACCGTGGCGCCTACGCCTTGAGCGTTGCCGCCACCGAAGCGTACGAGGCAGCACGGGAGAGAGTGGCCACCTTCATCGGGGCGACCGATCCCCGGGAGGTGGCCTTCACCCGGGGTGCGACAACCGCCCTCAACACCATCGCCTTCGGGTGGGGGCTGGAGAATCTGGGTGAAGGCGACGTGGTCCTGGCCACCGAGATGGAACACCACGCCAACCTGGTGCCCTGGCAGATGGTGGCCAAACGTAGCGGTGCCTCTCTGGACCATGTCCCCATCACCGACGACGGCCGGCTCGACATGGAAGCCCTGGAGACCAAGCTCGACTCGAGGGTGAAGGTGGTGGCAGTGACCGGGATGTCCAACGTGCTGGGCACCATCCCCGACGTGGCCCGGGTCACCGAACTCGCCCATCGCCACGGGGCTCGGGTGGTGGTAGACGCCGCCCAGCTTGTCCCCCACGCTCCGGTGGATGTCCAGAAGCTGGGTGTCGACTTCCTCGCTTTCTCCGGACACAAGATGCTGGGACCGACGGGCATCGGGGTGCTGTGGGGAAGGATGGACGCCCTGGAGGAGACCGAGCCCTTCGAAGGGGGTGGGGAGATGATCTCCGATGTGACTCTCCACACCGCCACCTGGGCGAAGATCCCCCACCGTTTCGAGGCGGGAACCCCGCCGATCATCGAGGCCGTCGGCCTCCACGCCGCCATCGACTATCTGGAGTCGATAGGGATGGACAAGATCCTCGCTCACGATCTGGAACTGACCGCCGTCGCCCTGGAACGGCTCAGCGACGTACCCGGGGTCACCATCCAGGGGCCGCGGAATGTCGAGGCGAGGGGCGGGGTGGTGTCCATGGTGATGGAAGGGGTGCACGCCCACGACCTGGCGACCATCCTCGACGAGGATGGGGTGGCGGTAAGGTCAGGCCACCACTGCGCCAAGCCGCTGATGCGCCGCCTCGGGGTGGCGGCTACGGCGAGGGCCAGTTTCTATGTCTACAACGAGGAAGCCGACATCGACGCCTTGGTGGCAGGACTGCGTCATGCGGGCGAGCTGTTCGGGGTGAGCTGATGGCCTTGGAAGAGCTGTACCGGGAGGTCATCCTCGACCACTATCGCAACCCCCGCAACCGGGGTCATCTCGACCATGCCGACGCCGAAGCGGACGGGGTCAACCCGCTGTGCGGCGACGAGGTCCACATCGAGGTGGCCTTCTCCGACGGGGTGGTCTCCCAGATAGCCATCGAGGGTCAGGGCTGTTCGATCAGCCAGTCCTCGGCGTCGATGATGAGCGAGGCGATCAAGGGGAAGACCAAAGAGGAGATCGAAGAGCTGGTCAGTAGGTTCCGGGGGATGATGGCCCTGGAGGAGTCGGTAGACCCTGGCCTCGACCCGGAGCGCCCCGGAGCGGTGCTGGGTGACATCGAGGCGCTTCAGGGGGTGAGGAAGTATCCGGTGCGAATCAAGTGCGCCAGCCTCCCCTGGAACGTCCTTATGGAGGCACTGGACGGCTGAGGGCTGGACAAGGCCTCAATCCGACGACACCCTGCGCAACACCATGACGGATTCGTCCCCGTAGACCAGCTCCCAGGCAGGGTCCTCGAGCAAGGCCGAGAAAACTCGAACCGTGCCCCGCTCTTCGTCACCGGTGACGATGCTGGTGTGGGCGATCACCCACTCCACATCGTCGGCCGGTGGCGGCTCCTCCCCGGGGGCACCCCAGTTCGCCGCTTCGAACGGGTTCTCGAAAACGTAGATGCGTTCCCGGTGAGCCATGTGCGGCGCTATCAGCCAGTCCACCGAAACCACCGCGTCATGGGGAACGCGTTCGATCTGAGCTTGAATAACGTCGGGGTTCGGATCCCGCACCCATGGGTCGCCTCGGTCGGGACTAGGCCACGGGCCGACGGCGAGATTCGCGAACACCGCCGCCCCTATCACCCAGCCCAGCAACCATCCCGGAAGGTATCTGTCTCGCGCCAGCCTGCCGGCGCCGATGCAGGTGGCCAGGGCCACCAGTGCCAGGAGGTAGACCGTGTAGTGATATCTGATCTCTGCCTGGTAGGTGTGACCCGATAGAAGGTTCGCCAGGGTGATCGGCACACCCACCAGCAGAAACTCCGGTGCGGCCAGGCTGAGGAAGAGGGGCAGGACCATGGCGGCCAAATAGGAGACGCTCCTCGCCGTCGCCATCTCCGCAGCCACTTCGCCGGGCCTGAGCAACACACTCCGAATGACCTCATCTAGGGAGCCCCCAAACCGGGCGTACCGGCCGCCGTAGAGCAGCTCCCCTGTCGGCGACAGGCCGGGGAGGACAACGCTGAAACTCAGCCAGGTCACCAACCCGGCGGCGATGAACGCCCAACCGGCTATACGAGGGGCCTTGAACCGCCAGGCCAGAATCCAGGCCAGGGGAAGAACAACCAAGAAGGCGTCCTCCTTGACGAGAAGGATGGTGATGAGCAGCACCGTCGCCATCGCGTGACGTCCCGATCGAGCAGCCAGATAGGACCCGAGGATCAGAGGCAGGGCAAAGATCTCCGGGTGGAAGCTGTCCCAGGCGTTCCAGCCTGTCGCCGGGTGGAGCAGGTAGGCCACGGCTAAAGCGAGAGCCATGTAATCCCCGAGGCCCTCGCCCTTAGCGATGCGGAAGACGAGAGGAGCCCCAGCGGCGAGAGCAAGGTTGGTCACGATGATCAGCGCTCGAACATCGGGCCACACCCAGTACAGGGGTGCCAGGGGAAACATGATGTAGGAGGCGTGGTCGGCGAAGAGATTCAGACCGCGCAGGGTGACGAAGGGGTTCTTGAACCTGGAAAGCAGCCACAACCCTTGATCGAAGATGCCCAGATCGAAAGCCTGGGTGCCGAAACCGGCGTGTCGTTTCAGCATCAGGTAGGAGAAGACGGCCACATATACCGCGGTGGCCAGCCACATGAGGGTCGAGGCGGTCGGCAGTCGCGGCCGCGTCGGGGAATCAGATGTGGAGATGGCTGTCATTCGGTCCCGTCAGACTGCGGATCAGCCTACGCAGCCGACAGCCGAGATCCCGATCGCTGAGGTCTGAGAGTCTGGTGCCTACAGCACCCCGCCCTCGGTCATCCGCTTGATGTCCAAGGCCTTGTCCAGCTCCTCTTCGGTCATCAGCCCGGCCTCGAGGACCAGGTCGCGCACCGAACGTCCGGTGGCCACCGCCTCCTTGGCGATCTTGGCGCCGTTGTCGTAGCCGATGTGGGGGTTGAGGGCGGTGACGACAATGGCGTTGCGCTCCACCAACTCCCGGGCCCGCTCCACGTTGGCCTCGATGCCGTCGACGCAGCGACCGGCGAAGGTGGCGGAGGCGTTGGCGAGGAGTGTGATCGACTCCAGGAGGTTGTGGGCAATCACCGGCATCATCACGTTCAGCTCGAAGTTGCCGCTGGCCCCACTCCAAGCGATGGTGGCGTCGTTTCCCATCACCTGGGCGGCCACCTGCATCATCATCTCCGACATCACCGGGTTGACCTTCCCCGGCATGATCGAAGAGCCCGGCTGGAGGGCGGGGATCTTGATCTCGTAGATGCCCGAGGTGGGTCCGGAGCCGAGGAAGCGGATGTCGTTGGCGATCTTGAACAAGGACACGGCGATGGTCTTCAGCGCACCCGAGGCCATCACCGTCCCGTCCTTGGCCGCCTGGGCTTCGAAATGGTCGTCGGCCTCCCGCAGTGGGTAGCCGGTGCGTTCCGCCATCAGGGCGATGGTGCGTTCGGCGAACTCGGCGGGAGCGTTGATCCCGGTGCCTACGGCGGTCCCTCCGAGGGCCAGCTCCTCAAGTTCAGGGAGGACCTTGTTCACCCGGTCGATCCCCTTCCGCACCTGGGTGGCGAAGCCGCCGAACTCCTGGCCCAGGGTGACCGGGGTGGCGTCCATCAGGTGGGTGCGGCCCGACTTGACCACATCGGCGAACTCGGCGGCCTTGGCTTCGAGGGAGGAAGCGAGCCGGTCGAGGGCTGGGAGCAGGTCCTCCCGGAGGGCGACCACCGCGGACAGGTGGAGGGCAGTGGGGATCACGTCGTTGGAGGACTGGCCGAAGTTGACGTGGTCGTTGGGGTGGACCCTCTTCCCACCGACGATCTGCGACGCTCGGGCGGCAATCACCTCGTTGGCGTTGGTGTTCGTCGAAGTTCCGGAACCGGTCTGGAAGATGTCCAGGGGAAAGTGGGCATCCAGGTCGCCGGCCATCACCTCGTCGGCGGCCTGACGGATCGCCTCAGCCAGCTCCGGGTCGAGGTTTCCCATCTCCCCCGACACCGTGGCAGCCGAGCCTTTGATCAGGCCCAGGGCCCAGATGAACCGGCGAGGGAAGCGGTATCCAGAGATGGGGAAGTTGTCCACGGCCCGCTGGGTGGACGCTCCGTAGAGGGCGTCGGCGGGAACTTTGACCTCACCCATCGAATCCTTCTCGATTCGGTACTCCATCGTTGGCCTCCTGAAATCCGTTCAGTTGTTGACGCTACCGGGTTCGGTCACACAATCAGATCCCGGCGCGACTCGTAGAGCCGGTCGAGCCGGCCTCTGGTGGGATCATCCCCGTCGACGGCGGGAATGGCCAAGAGGAGAAGGTCCACTAATCCGTGGAAATCGTCCAGGGAGATCTCCTCTAGGGCAGGGGTGGCGGGACCCCCGCCGGCTTCCACCTCGGCCAGGTTGCCCCGGTTATGCCAGTTACCCAGGGCCAGGCAGAGCCCGGTGGTCTGATAGCCGTAGGCGCCGAAGGCGGTGGCCTCGCAGGTTCCTCCGTCCATGAGTCTGCGCTGGTGAGTGAGGCCGGCCTGGCGGGCAGCGTTGGTGAGCCGGTTCGTCAGATCCGCATCGAAGACGCTGGCCCGGTCACCGGTGCGGATGATCGGCCCGGCTCCGAGGGGGGCGTCGGGGAGGACCCGGGAGGTCTCGATGGAGAGGATCCGGGCGTTGTCCGGGACCGTCCGGTGCTTGGCGGCGTGGAGGGCGCCGAGGAAACCCACCTCCTCAGCCCGGGTGAGCAAGACCCCGAAGTGTCGCAGCGCCGGGGTGTGGCGGGCCCGGTCGAGGGCAGCCAGGGCGGCCGCGCAGCCGGCCAGGTCGTCGCAGGCGGGGGCGGCTAGACGACCCTTCGGCGGTTTGCGCTTACGGAACCGCCACAGCGCGATATCACCCGGTTCGATGGCGCCCGTCGTGGTGATCCGGAGGGTCCCGGTCTGGGTGTCCGGATCGTACGAGTCCACCCTGGCCTTAGCCCCGTCGGGACGGGAGGTGACCTCCACCGCGGCGTCGGTGAAGTAGGGGGCATCCACTCCCCCGCGGAACTCGAAGGAGGCTTCTTTGTGGTCGGTTTCGGTGATGACGAAGGCGGGGTGGTCCATGTGGGCCACCGCGATGACCGGGGCGGCCCGCTTGCGTCCCTTCTGGGTGATGAGGACGTTTCCCCCCGAGTCGAGGGCGAACCGCAGGTCCGGCCGGCGTCGTGTCCAATGCCGCACCCAGCCCACCACCGCGTCCTCGATCCCGGACGCTGTCGGCAGCCGTGTCAGCTCCCCCAACCACTTTTCCACAGCCTTCCTGCTCGCCATCATCAAACCTTTCTGTGCGGGTCTACGGCTCGTTTTGGCCTAAAGACCCGCACGGAACGTTATCCACAGACTTTCTGTGCGGGTCTACGGCTCGTTTTGGCCTAAAGACCCGCACAGAACGGGATTTAGACGTCGAAGGGGGTCTCGGTGAAGAAGTCGGAGGGCTTTTTCTCGGGCTGTTCGGTGGGGCGTTCCAGGCCGAGGCGCTCCCGCACCGCTTCGTAGCCGCCGTCTTCCAGCTCTTCGGCGAGTTCGCTGCCGCCGCTGTCGACGATGCGGCCGTCGATCATCACGTGGATGCGGTCCGGGCTCAGGTAGCGGAGGATGCGGCTGTAGTGGGTGATCAGCACCACCCCCAGGTCCGGGGAGCGCATCTCCTCCACCGCCTCGGAGACCTGACGCACCGCGTCGATGTCGAGGCCGGAGTCGATCTCATCGAGGAGGGCCACCTTCGGCTGAAGCACCGCCACCTGGAAGATCTCGGAGCGTTTCTTCTCCCCCCCGGACAGGTCGGCGTTGAGGGAACGGTCCAAGAAGGCCTCCATGCCGAAGCGGGCGGCCTCGGTCTCGATCCGCTCCTCCATCTCATCCCGGCTGATCCCCTGCTCCTCCCCGGCTTCGATCAGGAAGTCCCGCAGCCGGACCCCCGGCACCTCCGTCGGATACTGGAAGCTCTGCAACAGGCCCAGGCGGGCCCGTTCGTCCACCGGCAGGGTCAGCAGCTCCTCCCCGGCCAGCTCCGCCCTCCCCTCCACGCGGTAGCCCTCTTTTCCGGTGAGGACATGGCACAGGGTCGACTTTCCGGATCCGTTGGGGCCCATGATGGCGTGCACCTCCCCGAAGGGAACCTCCAGGTCGAGGCCGTCGAGGATCTGCTTGCTGTCGACGGTGGCGGTGAGGTGGTCCACCTTGAGAGCGGCGGTCATTGTTCCTCCAGGATCAGGTAGACCTTCCCGTCTTCGACGGTGGCCTCATAGGTGGGCACGGGAAGGGTGGCGGGCAAGGAGTGGGGTTTGCCGGTGTTCAGGTCGAATTCGGAGCCGTGGCGGGGGCACTCCACCATCGTGTCCCAGACCTCCCCTTCGGCGAGGGAGGCTTCGGCGTGGGAGCAGCGGTCGCCGATGGCGTAGACATCGTCGCCGATGCGGAAGACGGCGACACGGTGCTCCCCCACCGTCACCCGCACGCCACGGTCCCGGGGCAGATCGTCGAGGGCTCTGATCTCCACCTTCATACCACCCTCCCTTCTTCCTGGGCGGCGACGAACCGGCCGAACACGACCTCCGAGACCCGGTCGGAGATCTCGTCGATGGGCAGCCGGTCGATGACCTCCTGGAAGAAGCCCTTGATGAGAAGTCGCTCCGCCCGAGGCTTGGACAGACCCCGACTCTGGAGGTAGTAGAGCTGGTCCTCCTCCAACGGCCCCACCGAGGAGGCATGACCGCAGATCACGTCGTCGCAGAGGATCTCCAGGTTGGGCACCGAATGGGCCTTGGCGTTCTCGGAGAGAACCAGGTTGCGGTTGGTCTCGAAGGTCTGCGTCCGCCGTGCCTCCTTCTCGATGCGGAGTAGGCCGGTGAACACGCTCTCGGCGCTGTCCTCCACCGCCCCTTTGAGGAAGACGTCCGAGCTGGTGTTACGACCGAAGTGGTCGATGACCACCCGGTAGTCGAGGGTCTGGTTGTCCTCACCGAAGTAGACCCCGACCATCTCCGAAGAGGAGCCGTCGCCGACCAGGTCGACACCGAGGTCGAGGCGACCGAGACGTCCGCCCAGGCCTACCTCGCCGATGCGGGAGGTCGAGTCGCGACCCAGGCGGGCTCGCTGGTGGACAACGCAAGTGGCGGCCTCGTCCATCCCCTGGACGCTCAAGTACCGCAGGATCGCCCCGTCGGCCAGGTCCAGGTCCACTTCGGGGACGGTGAGCAGCTCGGCACCGTCGACGCTGCGGTAGACAACCAGCACCCTCGCCTCGGCGTGCTCCCCGACCCGCACAGACAGGTGGGGGAAAGAGGCGGTTCCGGGAGCAGTGGCTTGGACTTCTATGACCAGGGGTGTCTCCATGATGTGCCCTGCCGGGACATCCACGATCAGGGCATCGGAGGCGAAGGCGGCATGGGCGGCGGCCAGTTTGTTGTGGTCGGGAGGCACCAGGGTGAAGGGCCGCTCCTCGTCCAGGTCGGCCAGCCGGGCCAGATTCACCGTTGCCGAGTCGGCCTCCACCACTATCCCGTCGACGATCAGGGCCCGGCCGGCGGTCTCGCCGATGGAACTGAGAAAGGGACCGGAAGGAAGGGGCTCGCCGGGGGAGCCGGCGGGGACGAGATCGGAGAAACGGAGGTCGAAGTCGACGTAGCGCCAGTCCTCCTCGGCGCCGGTGGGCTCCTCCAGGGAGGCGAACACCTTGTAAGCGGCCTCCATTTGGGAGGCGCGCCAGGCCGGGGTGGCGGCGGTCACGGTCTTCAAGAGTTCAGAGTCGAAGGCGGTCAAAGGCTCTCCCGTATGCAGTCAGACGATCGTATTTCACCTACCGCCGTAGTGCTAATCATCTCGGCGGTGGCCGCCCCTCATTATGGGACGCAGGCGGCGGAGGGCTGATCATTCGGGCATCAACGCTTCGGTGGTGACCTCGGATTGGGCGTTCCACAGCATCCATCCCAGGCCGTACTGCTCCGCAGAGATAATCTGCTCCCTTACCTGGGTGGCGTCGTAACCGAAGTCCTGGAGCCAGGGCCGGACCACGACACTGCGGGGCAGCCGCCGCATGGCGTCTTCGAGGGCCCGCTGCACCATCGGACCCGGGTAGGCGTTGGGATTGTCGAAGCCGTACCACCCCGAGTCATAGTGGGAGGGGTAGATCATCGGTGAGACCACGTCCACCACCTGGGCGACGTCCTCCCAGCGCTGGCCGATGCCGCCGTCGTCGCTGGTAGCGGTGATGAAACCGAAGATGTCGGCGGCCACCGCGCAGCCCATCGGTCGTAGCAGTTCGACGGCCTCGCTGAGGAAGCTGGTGATGGTGGCGATGCGGATGTCCCGGCTCACCCCGGCGTCGAAGGTGGCCGCTTCGGAACGGACGTCGGGGAAACGGACATAGTCGAACTGGACTTCGTCGAGGCCCAGGGAGCAGGCCTCGACGGCCAGGTCTAGCCCGTATTGGCGGGCGTCGGGGTCGGTGGGGTCGAGGAAGTACTGTCCTCGAGAGTTGTAAGGGTCACCGGTCTCGGAGTTCACCACCGCCATCGCCGGTTTGCGTAGTGCGGCGACCGGATCGTTGAAGACGACCAGCCTTCCGATGACATAGAGCCCTTGGGCGTGCGCCCTAGCGGTGATCTCGGCCAGGTCGTAGGCGGCGAAGTCGGCTCCTACGTCCCGGGCGACGGAGTTTTCGGTCTCATACCAGACCAGCCCGCTCTCGTCCTTGAGGTCGATCATGAGGGCGTTGAGCTCGGTGGTGCGGGCCAGTTCCAAGAACTCGTCGATCCGGTCCCGGGCTGCCTCCCCGCTGATGTGGACGGCGCGAGCGACAAACGGTGTCACTTGCACTTCGTTGTCCCCGGGTCCCCCATCCCAGGTGAACTCGGTGGTGAGCCAAGCCGGTCGCTGCACGACCACGGTGCCGGGTTCGGCACCCCGCAGTTCGAAGTTCCCGTCGGGGTCCGAATATCCGACGGCAGGGCCCGCGATCAGCTCCACTCCGGGCACTGGTCTTCCCTCCGGGTCGATCACCCGTCCCCTTAGCACCCGGGCGCGGAGGACCACATCCACCACCTCCTCGGGACGCTCGGCGATGGTGAGGCGCTGGGGCACGTGACCGGCGGCTACCACCTCGACGACGGTGGTGGAGGGACGCCACTCGGCGACGATGATGCCGTCGGTGTCCGAGGTTCCGACCTGTTCGCCGTTCGCCTCGGCCACCGCCCCGGCTATGGGCGCTCCCAGATCGTCGAGGACACGGAGTTGATAGGGAGTGGCCCGGCCGATCAGCGACCAACCAGCCCATACCGCCCAGACGATGGTGAGCGCCACCAGCAGTCGTAACTGAGTTCGGCGCGACACAGAGGCACTGAGGATACTGGCGGATACGGCCTTAGGTATTACCGGTTGCCAGATTCACCCAGGCTCGTTATCTTTCCACAGGGGTTCTTAGGAGGCCATGTTGGGGAAGGCCATAAAGGCCAGAGAAGCACGAGCGGAGAGGGGCGCCAGCCCCTCGGACACCGTAGGCCTCTATCTGGACGAAGTCTCTGTCCACGAGCTGCTCACCGCAGAGGACGAGGTCCATCTCGCCCGCGCCATGGAGCGGGGAAGGAAGGCGAAGTCCCTGCTAGTGACGGGTGACTACGACCCTGCCGACCGAGCGAAGCTGATGCGTGCGGTGGCCGCCGGCGACGAAGCCAAGATGGCCTTCATCCGCTCCAACCTGCGTCTGGTGATCTCCATCGCCAAGCGTTACACCGGGCGGGGACTGGACCTCCTCGACCTGATCCAGGAGGGCAACCTGGGGCTGATCCGGGCTGTGGAAAAGTTCGACTGGCGGAAGGGTTTCAAGTTCTCCACCTACGCCACCTGGTGGATCCGTCAGGCCATCACCCGGGGCCTGGGCAACAACGGACGCACCATCCGCCTCCCGGTCCACATGGTGGATGTGGTGCGTACGGTCCACGACACCCGCCAGATGCTTCACGACCAGCTCCACCGGGCGCCCACCCTCGAGGAGATCTCCGAGGCGTCCGGATTGGAGCCGGAGCGGGTGATGGCGGCCCTGGAGGCACCGTCCGAGACCGTCTCGTTGGACCGCCCTATCGGTGACGAAGGCGACGCTTCGCTTCAGGATTTCGTCGAGGATCGGGAAGCCGACGACCCTGAGGACAGAGCCGCGGCCACCTGGCGGCGAGACCGGCTAATCCAGGCCCTCCAGTATCTGGACCATCAGGAACGTCAGGTGCTGTGGCTGCGTTTCGGCCTCGACGGAGGCGAGCCGTGGACCCTGGCCGATGTGGGCAAAGCGATCAACGCCACCCGGGAGCGGGTACGCCAGATCGAAGCCCGAGGCCTGGCCAAACTGCGCCACCCCTCCTCTGAGATCGACCTTTCGGATCTGCTGTAGGCGGCCGCGCCGCCGAGAGCAGTCGGGGTGAAACCCCTTACCCGCTCACAGACGGCGGAGGGCGCGCTCCAGGAGGGTGTAGCCCTCGTCGGCCTCCTCCTCGGTGAGGGACATGGGCGGGGCGATCCGCAGAACGTTCCCGTACAGACCACCCTTGCCGATCAACAGCCCCTCCTCCCGAGTGGCCTCCAGGGCTTCGGCGGCCTTTTCCGGGGCCGGTGCTCCCCCGGCGCCTACCAGTTCAACGCCGATCATCAGGCCCTTGCCCCGCACTTCACCGATTACCTCCAGTTCCTCGCCAAGGTCGACCAGGTTCGACTTGAGTCGGTTGCCCACTTTTAGGGCGTTGGTCTGGAGGTCGTGCTCGAGGACATACTCCAGGTTGGCCAGGGCCCCAGCGGTGGCCAGCGGGTTGCCGCCGAAGGTGGAGATGCCCAGGGCCGGGTAGGCCTCCATGATCTCGGTCGGGGCCACCACCCCGCCGATGGTCAGGCCGTTGCCCAGCCCTTTGGCGAAGGTCAACAGGTCGGGGGTTATGCCGTGGGACTCATACCCCCAGAAGTGCTCTCCGGTCCTCCCCCAGCCAGTCTGCACTTCATCGGAGATGAACAGGATTCCGTGCCGGTCCAACACCTCCTTCATCGCCCCGAAGAAACCGTCGGGCGGCGTCACGAACCCGCCCACACCCTGGATCGGTTCGGCGATCATCGCCGCCACATCCCCTGCTGCGGCCACCAGCAGCAGGTCCTCCAGGTCGGCCACGCAGGCAGCGGTGAACTCGTCGTCGGAAAGATGGCCGTAGGGGCTGCGCAGCTTGTAGCCGCCGTGGACGTAAGTGACCTGGAACGGCGAGAGACTGGTCCCCGACCAGGCGGCCTGACCGGTGATCGCCACCGCCGAGTGGGACTTGCCGTGGTAGCTGCCCCGGATCGCCAGCACCTGGTTGGACTTCCGGTAGACAGTGGCCAGCATCAGGGCAGCGTCGTTGGCCTCGGTACCGGAGTTGGTGAAGAACACCTTGGCGTTGGGGATCCCCGACAGTTCGGCGATCTTCTCCGCCAGTTCGATCTGGGATTCGATCAGATACAGCGTCGAGGTGTGGAGCATCCGGTCGGCCTGGGCCTTGATCGCCTCCACCACCTCCGGCACCTTGTACCCGCTCATCGTCACCAGGATCCCGCCGAAGAAGTCCAGGTAGCGGTTGCCTTCGGCGTCGACCACGTAGCGTCCGTCGCCGTCGACGATGGCGATTGGCTCCTTGTAGTAGACGGGCGCCCAGCTCGGTAGCACCGCCTTGTGACGCTCGTAGAGCTCTGCGTGCTTACCCATCAGATCCTTCCTCAGTCTGCAGACCGCAAATATCGCAGAAACAGGACTCGATCGCCCATCAGAATGCGATCAAGGGTCATATCCGCCGGCGGATCCGCCTCCTCACCGTGGACGATACGTGCCGACTCGCCGGAGACGATTACCGGCGCGACGGTCAGGTTGATCTCGTCGACCAGACCGGCCGCGGCGAGCTGGCCGTTGAGGGAGGGGCCTCCCTCGCAGAGCACCACCTTCGCCCCTCCCAACGCTCTGAGGATCGAGACGGCGTCAAGGGAATCGAGCCGGACCACGTCGGCGACCTCCTCCAAGGCCGAGACCCTCTCCGGGTCGGCGGCGGTGCTGGTGATCACCAGGGGTCGCTGATCCGAGTCGGAGAACAACCTGGCCTCCGGGTCGAGGCTTGCCCGGCCGGTGACCACCGCCAAGCGTGGAACATCCTCCAGTCCCAGCTCCCGCCGCCGGGCAATACGCTCGGCGTCGAGTCTCACCGGCCCGTAGTTCTCGGCCCGCGCTGTGCCCGCCCCCACCAGGATGACGTTGGGGACCGCCCGTAGCGCCTTGAACACCGCCAGGTCGTCTTGGTCTCCGAGGGCAGTGGACTTGCCGCCGAGGCTGGTCGCTCCGTCCACGGAGGCGATCATGTTGAGCAGCACCCAAGGCCGGTCAGGATGGGACCGGGCTTCGCCCAGGTAGAGGTCGAGGGGCTCAACGGGCCCGCTGCCTGGGTAGATGTAGCGGATCATGACCTGAAACTAGCCGGGCCCCGGAGCCAGTCCGGAGCCCGGGCGTGTCGTCGACGCTAGGTCACTCGCCGGCGGGCACGTCGGCCTCTACGAGACCAACCACGTTGCCTCCGGGATCGCTGAACATGGCGAAGGTCACCACCCCGGGAATCTCGGTGCGCGGCATGACCGTCGCTCCGCCGCTGGACTGGATGTTGGCCAAGGCGTCGTTGATGTCGTCCACCTGGATATAGACGGTCAGATAGGAAGGCATCTCCTCGGGACCTTTGCCCACCGCACCTCCTACTCCTGTGGACTCGGTGTCGGTCAGGTAGTACCCGTCGAATCCCTCGGCGCCTTGAAACGTCCAGTCGAACACCGACGCGTAGAAGTCCTTCTGCGCGTCGCCGTCGGGACCCATGATCTCCCAGTGGACGATCGGATTGGCCGGCATGTCGCGTCCTTTCTCTGTCGTTGGCTCCCCGAGACGGGATTACACCCCGAGCCGGTCCCGAACCGTAGCCAGCTCACCCTGCCAGTTGCAGATGCGGAGGATCGGCTTGAAGCCCATGGCGAGGTTGATGTTGAGCATCGGCTCGTTCGATGCCGCATTCCCGGTGTCGATCCACTCCAACTCAGGGTGTTCGGTGCGCAGCCGCTTGATCATGGTCGCCTTGAGCCACCGCCCCAGGCCCCGGTTGCGGTGATCGGGATGGACGGCGGTGTCCCACTGAAAGGCCTGAATCGGATGGAGGCGCTGGGTCTCCACCGTCGTATAGCCCACCCAGTCCCCGGTGGGCTTGTGCACCGTCACGTAGCAGTGAAGGTCGGCCTGGCTGAGTCTCTCCCGCTCTTCGATCTCCCGCCACACTTCGGGGGTGAGGGTCTCGTCCTCCTCTTCAAAGTCCTCCCGAGGGGCAGTGTTCATGATGTAGACCAGGTCGCAGTACTTCTGGATCAGCTCCTCGGGAATGGGCGGCTCCCAGTAGAAGAGCGCATAGTCGCCGGCCCGCTCGGCAGCGCGTTCGATCCAGGCGTCCATCATCTCCCAGTCGACATCGGCCAGGTAGAGGCGGCTGGTCTGATCGGTGTAGACCCGCTTCAGCCCTGCCCTCTCGGCGAGGGCCTCCCAGGGGGCGCCGTCTTTCATGGATGTGGCCAGGCGCCACCTCTTCTGCTCCTCCAGCCAGTCAAGTACCGGCGAGGCCAGCCTTCGCGCCAACCCCCGGCCGCGGTGCTGGGGACGTACGTGGATGCGGGCGTAGCCGTTGTCCAGGTTCTCCACCAGGTTCACCAACGCGACCGCCACGGCGACGATCTCGTCGTCCTCCCAGACCAGCCAGCGGGGTACCGCCTGGCTCGAGGGGATAACCCGCCAGTCGGCGGCCATGACCTCGAAGGGTCGCGGAGGGTCGTCGGGTAGAAGCTCGGCCTCGAGTTCAACGTAGACGCCGTACATGGCGCGCAGGATCGCCTCGGGCACGACGCGGGTGTCGACTTGTTCGATTCGGAGTCCCATCGCCAGCCACCGTACGGGAAGCCGCCGTGGCGTGGCGGGGAATTAGCCCGCTGGCTACTCCTCTTCTGCCGCCGCGCTGTCGGGTCTGATGATGCCCTTTTCGGCCAGCTTGGCGATGATCTGATCGACCACCTGGGAGGCCTGTTCCTCGCCCATACGCGGTGCCAGCTTGTCGTGGAGCTTCGAGCGGGCCTGGGTTTCGGTAAGGCCGAGGAACTCCTCTTTCTTTTGAGCAGCCAGCCTGCCGAGGAAACCGACGATCGCGGCGAAGACGGCGAACTTGAAGAGGAATCTGAGGGGATGACGCTCTTTCGCCATCTGGACCACCTCCGGTCTGTTGGGGTACTGACTCTACCGGTGGCGGCACACTGTTTTTTCGCGCTCTACGGGGTTCCCCTTCACCCGGAGGTGCCGATCCCGTAGTTTCTGGATCACGATGCTGCGAAGGGCCGCCGCCGCCCTGCTGCTGGTGGGATTGGCGGCAGGGGTTTGGATGCTGTGGCCCCGGGGGGACCCAGGGGGCCAGGTCGCGACGACCCTTCCTGCGGCTGTCGCACCCTCTACGACCACGACGCTGGCTGCCACCACAACGACGGCGGTCGGGACCACCACAACCACCATCGAGTCGCATGTGGTGGAAACCGTGGAGGAGGCGGAGGCGATTCTGCGGGAGCTGTGGTTCGGCTGGTTCGAGGGGATCTACAACCAGGACGAGGACCGGATCCGGGAAGTGGTGGCGACGGAGGAGCAGGTGGAAGATGCTAGGGCGCAGTTCGATGTGATGACCTTCACTGAACCTCCTACCCCCG